>DATBVX010000316.1:0-5988 GCA_036515135.1 Steroidobacteraceae bacterium | reverse complement strand
CCCGAAGGTGTCGACGAAGAACTGCGATTCCTGCGAAGGGCCGAGGCCGATCTGCGCCAATGACGGCGCGCGGAAGCCTGTGCCCCACGAGGCGCGCAACGCCAGGACGTCGATGGGCGCCCAACGCAGAGCGATCTTCGGGTTGGTCGTATCGCCGAAATCGCTGTAGTCATCGTAGCGGGCAGCCAGCGACAACTCCAGGTTGTCGAGCAGCGGCACGGCGAACTCGACGAAGGCCGACCAGTTGTCGCGCGAAGCGGCCGCGGACACCGCTTCCGTTCCAAATATCAGGCCGCGCTGGAATTGATCATCCGGCACGTCCGAGACGCTCTCCTCCCGGTATTCGAGGCCGGCGGCCATGCGGACCGCATCATTTCCAAAATCGAACAACGCACCGGAAATCTGCGCGTCGTACATCGTCAGATCGGACGTGCCTCGCCGCACCAGGTTGGTGGTGATCGCATCGATCACCGATTGCGGGTTCTGGACACCGCCAAACGGATTGTAGCGAAAGGCATTGATCTCCTGCTGCAGGAAGTCAATGCGCACCCAGCCCTGCGAGCGATCACCGCTTTGCTCGGATTCGCTCCGCGCACGCTGTGCGGCCACTTCCCATTCCCAATCGCTGATCGAGCCCCTCAGGCCCAGCACGCCGCGCAGGTTATCGGTCGAGATGTCCCATTGACGCGGGCCGGCATCCACCGTTCGGTAACGACCGATACCGATAGTCGTGGCACCGGCGTACGGGTTGTTCGGATGGGCAACCGGCACCGTCAGAGCCGCGGATTCATCGAGCGGAGTCGGGGCGCCCTGAGCGATCGAATTGTTGTGCTGTACGGCGATCTCGGTGAAGACCTCGACACCGGCGCCCAGTCCCTGATGCCCCATCAGCATGAGGCCACTGCGCTCGGCTTCGGGTACCAGCACGTTCCAGGGGCCATAGTCGTAGAGGCAGGTCTGGCCGGCCACACTTCCCGGCGGGCAGGCCGGGTCAATCGTCGTCGTGCCGTCGACGACGAAGCGTCCCGGATAGCCACGCGAGGAACGCAGATCGAATCCGCCGTCCGCTTCATGGTTGGCAGATCCCAGGGAGCCGCGATCTTTGTTGTACAGCGTATCGTTCTTGAAGTAATCGAAGATCAACGTCACGTTCGAGTCATCGTCCCCTGCGCCCCACATGGCGGAGATGTTTGACTCTCCATAGCCGTTTTCCGTGGTGCTGCCGTAACTGCCGGCGAGTTCGATGCCTTCATAGTCCTGTCGCAGGACGATGTTCACGACGCCGGCCACCGCGTCAGAGCCATAGATCGCGGAAGCGCCGTCTTTCAACACTTCCACGCGCTCGATCGCCGACACCGGAATGGAGTTGATGTCGACGAAGTTGGTGGTGATGCTTTCGGCGAAAGCACTGATGGCGACGCGACGGCCGTTGACGAGCACCAGCGTCGCGTCGGCACCGAGGCCACGCAAGCTGATCGACGAAGCGCCGTTGGCGGTCGAGTCCTGATTATTGCCGCGGGTCGAGAAAGCGCCGTTGCCGTTGGCGGGGACTTTCTCCAGCAACTGCTGCAGGTTGGTGTAACCGGATCTTTCGATGGTCTCCCGGTTGACAGTATCTACCGGGGAGGGGCTTTCGAAGTCGGACGGGCGTGCGATGCGAGATCCGGTCACGTACACCGTCTCGCGCACACCGGCATCCTGTGAATAGGCGGGCAAGCTCACCGCCGTCAGCGTTGTAACGAAACTACAGATCAGTGTATGGCGCGCGCGCCAGTGGGGTATTACTCGGCTCATTGCCTACCTCCTCTACTAGATGAATTGGTTGTTTTTAGTCCACTCGCAGTGGGGCGATTATCCGCCCGTCCGCGTGGTTTGCGAAGCTTTTTGTGGGGCGGCGCCCAAACAGGTGATTGGCGCCGTTCCGGGACCGCGGCTCGAGCCGACTAGTTGCGTTCCCGGCCGAGGACTGCTACCGCGAGCGCAGCCGTGAATGGCAGCACGGCGGCAAGCCATTCTGTGCGCTCACGCCGCAGAACGAACAACAGGAGCGTCAGTACGATTCCGATGCGCATCGCCGCTGCGGCGTAACCCGGACGAACCTGCACGCCCGACGCCCGAACGAGCAACAGTGGGCCGAGCACCGCGGCGGTCGCGAGCCAGCACAGCAATGCGACGCGCGCGCTGTCGAAATGCGCGAGCGCTGCAATGGCCGCCGCAGCGCCGCCCGCGAGCAGCACTGCCGTGCGAAGTCTCAAGACCGTAGGTTGTCCCGCATCGTCTCGTGACCTCAGCAGCACCAATGCGCCCGACACAACCACGAGCTGCGCGCCGAGGCACGCGATGACCGCTGCGACGATCGCGATCACCGGCAGTGCCAGCAGGGCGGGCGGCAGGATGCGCTGGACCACCTCAAAGATGACGACGTCGCCGCTGCCGATACTCTCGTAGAGCGCGCGCGCGGACCAGCCGAGGAGCAACATGCTGAGTAGCACGAGGGCAAACCAGGCGATCGCGATCACGCCCGCCCAGCGCACGTTCTGCTCGCTCCGCGTGGCGATGAATTGATCGATCAGTTGCGGCTGTCCACAGAGTCCCAGGCCGATTCCGAACGCACCGAGCACGGACAGGACTGCTTGCGAGCCGACGTATCCGCCCAACGGATCGAGCGCGAACTCACCGGTGCTCGCGAGCGCGGACCACAGCCCTGCCATGCCTTCGAGAAAGAGCAACGGCGGCAGCGCCAGGAAAAGCGCGATGGCGGCGACCAACAGCGCGCAGAGTGCGGCGATCGCCGAGATCGCGCGCAACCCGCCGAGCAATGCGCCGATCAGCGTCGCGCTGGCAACGATCGCCACGGCGGTCGCATGCTGAATCGCGAGCACGCGCGCCACGGCACCGCCGGCGATGCTGAGCTGCGCGCAAACGCCGAAGAAAACTGCGACCGCGGCGATACCCGCGGCCGACTGCGGGATGCTGCGCGATGAATCCATGCGCCCGGGACGGCTGAGCAGCTCGAATGCGGTCGTCGCTCCCGCTGCTCGCGCCTGGCGATGTATGGTCGGGCCGACATAGAACCAAGTCAGCGACGCGCCGGCGAGCACACCGGCGCACATCCACACCGCGGCCAGGCCGAGCGTGTAGGCGGCGCCGCTCACGCCGATCAGGATCCACAACCCATAGGCGCCGGCCGCCTGGCTCAATGCCGCCCGGAATGCGCCGAGAGTGCCGCCCGCCAGATGGAAATCACTGACGCTGCGCGCGCGACGCGCGTTCCAGAGTCCGATAAGGAGTACGACGACGAACAATGCGCTCAGCGCGATGGACAGGGCTGCCCGGCTGGTCATTGCAGTTGAATCGATGCTGAGTTGTCAGGTGATGGACCGCAGTGTATCTCCTCAGGCGTGGATCTTCCCTCTGCAGGCGGCTGGGAATTCTGGATTGACCGCGGCGGCACGTTCACCGACGTCGTCGCGCGCTCGCCCGCGGGAATGCTGCTCACCCTCAAGATTCTGTCCGAGGATCCTGCTCATTACCGCGACGCGGGGATCGAGGGTATCCGGCGCATTCTCCGGCAGCACGGCGGCGCCGCACGCCCCGTCATCGGCAGCGTTCGCATGGGCACGACGCTGGCGACGAACGCGTTGCTCGAACGCAAGGGTGAACCCACGGGGCTTGCCATCACGGCCGGATTCGGCGAGGCGCTGCGCATCGGCTACCAGAATCGCCCGCAGCTGTTCGCGCGCCACATTCGTCTTCCCGAGTTGCTCTACGCGGACGTGATCGAGGCACGTGAACGCGTCGATGCGCAGGGCACAGTGCTCGTCCCGCTCGACGAAGAGCTCTTGCGCAGACAATTGCAGGCCATGCGCACCGCCGGGTTGCGGAGCCTCGCGATCGTTTTCATGCATGGTTACGCCTTCCCCGCGCACGAGAAGCGTGCCGCGTCGATCGCGCGCGAGCTCGGCTACCAACAGGTGTCAGTCTCACACGAGGTTGCACCCCTGATCCGTCTGGTGACGCGCGGTGACACGACGGTGGTCGACGGCTATCTCTCACCGCTGCTCGCGCGCTACGTGCGCGAACTGCGCGCCGAACTCGGCCGCGATCTGGGCGAGCCGCGTCTCTATTTCATGCAGAGCAACGGCGGTCTCACGGACGCAAGTGCATTTCGCGGCATGAACAGCATCGTGTCGGGTCCCGCCGGCGGACTGGTCGGAATGGTGAAGACGGCCGGCGCAGTGGGATATCGCCGGCTGATCGGATTCGACATGGGAGGCACTTCGACCGACGTATCGCTCTACGACGGCGAGTATCCACGACGCTTCGACAGCACCGTCGCGGGCGTCAGGCTCAACGTGCCGATGATGAGCGTGCACACCGTCGCGGCCGGCGGCGGCTCGATCCTGCATTTCTCTTCGGGACGCTTCCAAGTCGGGCCGCGGTCGGCGGGCGCGAATCCGGGACCCGCATCGTATCGTCGCGGCGGACCGCTCACCGT
Source organism: Steroidobacteraceae bacterium (assembly GCA_036515135.1). Classification (GTDB taxonomy): domain Bacteria; phylum Pseudomonadota; class Gammaproteobacteria; order Steroidobacterales; family Steroidobacteraceae; genus DATBVX01. Next base: position 1,490 of record DATBVX010000316.1, on the reverse strand, counting down.
CACCGACATCAACGTGCTGCTCGGGCGCCTGCAGCCGGAGTTCTTTCCCGCCGTGCTCGGCCCGGGTGCCGACGAGACGCTCGACGTCGCTGCGGTGAAAACGGGATTCGCCCAGCTCGCTCGCGCGGTGGAGCGCGAGAGTGGACTGTCGCGCACACCTGAAGAGATCGCCGCCGGATTTCTTCGCGTGGCGGTCGAGACCATGGCCAATGCCATCAAGCACGTCTCGGTGCGACAGGGTCATGATGCCGCGGATTTCGTGCTTTTCTGCTTCGGCGGTGCCGCGGCTCAGCATGCGTGCCTGGTGGCGGAATCGCTCGGCATCCGCACCATCCTCATCCATCCGCTTGCGAGCCTCATGTCCGCTTATGGCATCGGGCTCGCCGACGTGCGCGAGATCCGCCGCGAGTCCGTCGAGCGCGTCCTCGATGAGTCGTTGATCGGCGCGCTGCGGCGCGAACTCCAGCGGCTCGAGCAGACCGCGCGGGCGTCGCTCGAGCAGCAGGGATTCGACGCAGCCGCGGTCAAGATCGAGAAGAAACTCGACCTGCGAATCACGGGCACTGATGCCGCGTTGACGGTCGAATTCACCGACCTCGAGGCGATGCGGGCAGCCTTCGATCGACTGCACCGGAGGCAGTTCGGCTTCGGAGCACGCGACGCGGTCTTGAGCGTCAGCTCGAGCAGCGTCGAAGCGATCGTCGCGACCCCGATGCCACAGCCCGGGATTGGGCTTGCGTCGCCACGCATGGAGCATCCAAGTGACGCGAAGGCGCGGGTCTACATGCAGGGCGAATGGCGCGAAATCCCGGTGTGCGAGCGGGACGCAATCGAACCGGGGCTGCCGCGCCCGGGACCGGCATTGATCATCGAACCGCACACGACTGTCGTGGTTGAAGTGGGTTGGACTTGCGAGCGATTGGAGACCGGGGAGCTGCTGTTGAAGAAAGTGCACGAGAGCGAGGCTCCGGCCGTGGATTCCGCCGGTGCGAGAGCGGATCCGGTGCTGCTCGAGGTCTTCAACAATCTGTTCATGCACATCGCCGAGCAGATGGGTGCGGTGCTCGAGCACACGGCTGCCTCGGTCAACATCAAGGAGCGCCTCGATTTCTCCTGCGCGCTCTTCGACGCACGCGGCGGTCTGATCGCCAACGCGCCGCACATGCCCGTGCACCTGGGCTCGATGGGCGCCAGCGTCGAACGCGTTCTGCGCGCCAACGCCGGACGACTGCGCGCGGGAGACGTTTACATGCTCAACGCGCCCTACCAGGGCGGCACGCATCTCCCCGACATCACGGTGATCACGCCCGTCTTTCTCCTGAACGAGCGTGAACCCGCCTTCTTCGTCGCGTCCCGCGCGCATCACGCCGACATCGGTGGCATTACTCCCGGGTCGATGCCGCCCGATAGCCGATCGGTGCACGAAGAGGGCGTGTTGTTCGACAACTTCAGGTTGGTCAGCTGCGGGCGGTTCGAAGAGCAGGCGCTGC
>DATBVX010000315.1:0-6377 GCA_036515135.1 Steroidobacteraceae bacterium | reverse complement strand
TGACCTGAACATGGACAAGGTGCTGCAGCCGGTTCGCGGCATGAACGACGTGTTCGGCGAGGACATGCCCTACTGGCAGTTCCTCGAGCAGGTCGCCCGCGAGGTGTTTGCGGCGTACGGGTACCAGGAGATCCGTGTCCCACTGCTCGAGCACACCGCATTGTTCGAGCGCTCGATCGGCGAGTTCACCGACATCGTCGAGAAGGAGATGTACACCTTCATCGACAAGGGCGGCGACAGTCTCACGCTGCGACCCGAAGCGACAGCTGGTATCGTGCGGGCGGCGATTTCGAACGGCCTCACGCACAATCAGCGACTACGGGTGTGGTGCATGGGCCCGATGTTCCGGCACGAGCGCCCGCAGAAGGGACGCTACCGCCAGTTTCACCAGCTCGACGTCGAGGCGCTTGGGTTTCCCGGGCCTGACGTCGATGCCGAACTGATCCTCATGGGCACGCGGTTGTGGAAGCGACTCGGCATCGGCCGGTTGCGGCTCGAGCTCAATTCGCTCGGCACACCGGAATCCCGCAATGTCTACCGCGAGCACCTGGTTCAGTACCTGCGCGCGCATCAGGACGCACTCGATGAGGACAGCCGACGGCGTCTCGACAGCAATCCATTGCGCATCCTCGACAGCAAGAACCCGGCGATGCGTGCGACGCTCGATGCCGCGCCATTGATCGCCGATCACCTGGATTCCGAATCCGTGCGGCACTTCGAGACGCTGTGCGCGCTTCTCAAGGCGGCAGAAGTCGAGTGCCGGGTCAATCCGCGGCTGGTGCGCGGCATCGACTACTACACGCGCACCGTGTTCGAGTGGGTTACGGATGCGCTGGGCGCGCAGGATGCGGTGTGTTCCGGTGGACGCTACGACGGACTGATCGCGCAACTCGGCGGCGAACCGATGCCGGCGATCGGCTGGGCCATGGGCCAGGAGCGCGTGGTCGCGCTCATGCAGCAGGCTCAACCCGACGCGCCAGGATTCACACCACATGCGTATCTCGCGATAGTGGGCGAGCGCGCGGAGGCGGCGGGCCTCGCTCTTGCGGATCGTCTGCGCGATGTGCACCCACGCCTGCGTCTGCAGATCAACCTGGGCGGGGGCAATTTCAAGACGCAATTCCGCCGTGCCGACAAGAGCGGTGCGGAGATCGCTCTCATCCTGGGCGACAGTGAAATCGATCGCGGCGTGGTCGCCGTGAAACCGCTGCGGTCCCAGCGTGAACAGAAAGACTGCGCGCTGGCGGAGCTGCCGTCGCGGCTTGGCGAATGGCTCCCTGCATTGAACTGACTTGATTCCTGAAGAGCTGGAGTGAGATGTGGACGACTACTTGACTGAAACCGATCAATGGGAGGCGCTCAAGCGCTGGTTGCGGGAGAACGGCGCGTGGATGGTCGCCGGCGTCATCATCGGCGTCGGAGCACTGTTCGGCTACCGCTGGTGGGAAGAGCGCCAGACGACGCGCGCCCACACGGCGCACGCGCGCTACACCGACGTGCTGACTGCTCTGAGTCGCGCGGACAAGGCGCGTGCCGTGGAGCTCGCCGACCAACTCCGGCGCGATCTTGCCGATACTCCGTATGCGGACCACGCGGATCTCGTGCTCGCGCGCGCCCACGTCGACCTGGGCGAACTCGAGGAGGCCACGCGCCGGTTGCGAGCAGTCATGGACTCATCCGACGACCCCGAGCTCAGACTGATCGCGCGCGAACGCCTGGCACGCGTGCAACTGGCGCAGGATCGACCGGACGACGCGCTCGCGACTTTGTCCGGTGCGGAATCTGGGGCGTTCACGGCGCGCTTTGATGAAATCAGGGGTGACGCGCTGCTGAAGAAGGGCGATGCAGCCGGCGCCCTCGCGGCATATCGTGCCGCGCTGGCGGCGAAGGAACCTGGACTCGTCGATACCGGTCTGTTGCAACTCAAGATCAATGACCTGGGTGCCGGCGAACCGGATTCGACCGAGACACCTGCACCCGCGGAAGAGAGCCAATGATGCGCCTGTCGCCTGTTCTGTTCGCCGCCTCCTGTGCGCTGCTGCTGACCGCGTGTGACAAGGACAAGGAAGTCGATCCGCCCGCGAAACTGGTGGAATTCAAGCCGAGCATCCGCATCGACGAGGTCTGGGCGGCCAGTGTCGGCGGCGATATGAAGGACCTGCGACTCGGCTTGCGTCCGAGCGTGGATGGCGACCGGATCTACGCCGCTTCCCACAATGGCGATGTCTACGCCTTTGACCTGAAGTCTGGACGTGTCCAATGGCGCACGAAGACAAAGCTGCCCTTGAGCGGCGGGCCCGGGCTGGGCGCAGCCCGGCTGTTCGTCGGTTCGAGCGAAGGCGATGTCGTCGCCCTGAATGCGCGCGACGGCAGCGAGTTGTGGCGCGTGCCTACGAGTGGAGAGGTCCTGGCGCCGCCGGCCGCGACCGAAACCATCGTGGTCGTACGCACCGTCGACGGCCGGTTGCGCGCCCTGGATCCGTCCGACGGTCACGAACTGTGGACGACTGAACAGCCGGTGCCGCGACTGACACTGCGCGGGACTTCGGCACCCGTAATTGTCGGTGACATGGCGCTGTGTGGGTTCGATAACGGCCGGGTAATCGCCGTTGGACTTGCCGATGGCGACATCCTGTGGGAAACGACGGTCGCGCCCTCGCGCGGACGCACCGAACTCGAGCGTCTGGTGGATATCGACTCCGCCGTGCAGGTGGCGAGTGACGATGTCTTCGTGGTCGGATTCCAGGGCCGCGCGGCGATGCTGGCCCGGGAGTCGGGCCAGGTGTGGTGGTCGCGCGATGCGTCGAGCGACCGTGGTCTCGCGGTGGGCGAGGAGACGGTCTACGTCGCGGCGTCCGATGGTGACGTCATCGCCCTGCGGCGGCGCGACGGCGCACCGCTGTGGACGCAGTCCGCGTTGCACCGGCGCGGATTGAGCGCGCCGGCGATCGATGGAGCGACCATTGTCGTGGCCGATTTCGAGGGCTACCTGCACTGGCTCGACGCCGCCACCGGCGACTTTCTGGCGCGCGCCTCCACCGATGGTCACCGCATCACCAATGCGCCACTGGCAGTGGGTGGCCTGGTGATCGTGATGACCGACTCCGGAAAGCTTAATGTCTTCAGGCGGCTGGAGAGTCCACAGCCCTCGAGCGGCTGAGGCGCTCGAGACGCCTGCAGGACCGTTGTCGCATGCTGCCCGTGGTCGCACTGGTCGGCCGGCCCAATGTCGGCAAGTCGACGCTCTTCAACGTGCTTACCGGCACGCGCGATGCGCTCGTGGCGGATGAGCCGGGGCTGACGCGCGACCGCAAGTACGGGTTCGGCCGCATCGGCCGTCTCCCCTATATCGTCGTGGATACCGGCGGGCTGATCGAGCATCCGGGTGGGCTCGAGTCGCAGATGGCCGAGCAGACGCTGCGCGCTATTGCCGAAGCCGACCGGGTGGTGCTGGTCGTCGATGCGCGCGAAGGGCTCACGCCGGCGGATGAATTCGCGGCACGCAGCGTCCGTCGCAGCGGCAAGCCGGTGGTCGTCGCAGTCAACAAGACCGAAGGCCGCCAAGCCGCGACGTCGAGTGTCGAGTTTCACGCACTCGGACTGGGCGACCCCGTTCCCGTTGCTGCGGCACACGGGCAGGGCATGGAGGAGCTCATGGATGTCGTGCTCGAGGGGCTCGCACCGGTCGAGCCGGCGCCGGCCGTCGAGGAAGGCATCCGGGTGGCCGTCATCGGTCGGCCCAACGTCGGCAAGTCGACGCTCATCAACCGCCTGTTGGGCGAGGAGCGTGTCATCGCGAGCGAAAAGCCCGGGACGACGCGCGACAGCGTGCTGATTCCATTCGAACGCGATCGCGTGCGTTACACGCTCATTGACACAGCCGGCGTGCGGCGCCGTGCTCGCGTCGAAAGAGCGGTGGAGAAGTTCAGCGTCGTCAAGACGCTGCAGGCGATCGATTCGGCGCACGTGGTCATCGCACTGATCGACGCGCAGGACACGGTGGCCGAGCAGGATGCAAGCCTCCTGGGCATCGCGGTGGAGCGAGGCCGTGCGCTGGTCATCGGCGTCAACAAGTGGGATGCGCTGCCGGCAGAGCAACGCGACCACATCCGCGCGCAACTCGAAGTGCGTCTGCCATTCGTGGATTTTGCACCGCTGCATTTCATCTCGGCGCGCCACGGCAGCGGAGTGGGCGAACTCATGCAGTCAGTTCACGCTGCTTACCTTGCGTCGATGCGCGACATTGCGACTCCCGAGCTCACGCGCACGCTCGAGGCTGCGCTGGAAGCGCACCAGCCGCCGCTGGTGCGCGGCAGGCGCATCAAGCTGCGCTATGCTCACCAGGGCGGACGCAATCCGCCGCTCATCGTGATCCATGGCAACCAGACCCGGCATGTGCCCGAGGCCTATCGGCGCTATCTCGTTAACGTGTTTCGCAAGACTTATCATCTGCATGGCACGCCGGTGCGGGTAGAATTCCGGTCCGACGAGAACCCGTTCGCGGGGCGGCGCAATCCCCTCACTCCCCGGCAACGGCGCAAGCGCCAGCGGATCCAGCGCAGGTGAGCATGACCGCACGCCACATTGCCCGCCTCACGCAGCCGTTCCCGATGCGCCTCGGCGGAACGTTGCGCGGGGTCGAAATCGCCTACGAGACCTGGGGCGAGTTGAATGCGACGCGGGACAACGGAATCCTGATCTTCACCGGATTGTCGCCGTCGGCGCATGCGGCATCGAGTCCCGGGGACCCGGCACCTGGATGGTGGGAAGACATGGTCGGACCCGGCCGGCCCGTCGACACCCGGCGCTGGTTCGTCATTTGCGTGAATTCGCTCGGCAGCTGTTTCGGCTCGACGGGCCCGGCCTCACCCGAGCCGGAGACGGGTGAACCGTACCGCCTGCGATTTCCGGTGCTCACCGTGGAGGACATCGCGCGCGGTGGCTTCGAGGCGCTGCAGAGCATTGGCCTGCAAAACCTGGCGGTCGTCATCGGCCCTTCGCTTGGCGGAATGACCGCCCACGCGTTCTGTGCACTCTTTCCCGGCGTGACGCGCGCGCTGCTGTCGATCTCGGCGGCGGCGCGTTCGACGCCATTTGCCATCGCGCTGCGTTCGCTGCAGCGTGAAATGATCCGCCGCGATCCAGCTTGGGCGGGCGGTCAGTATTCTGCGGGCGCGGGGCCGGTCACCGGGATGCGTCTCGCGCGCAAGCTCGGCATGATCACGTACCGTTCGGCGGTGGAATGGCAGGCCCGCTTTGGCCGGGAGCGCGCCTCGCTGGAACGCAAGACCGGCGATCCGTTCGGCATCGACTTCGAGATCGAGGCGTATCTGGAGGCGAAGGCCAATCGGTTCGTGGGCCAGTTCGACGCCAACTGCTACCTGTATATTTCGCGGGCGATGGATCTGTTCGATCTTGCCGAGCACGGAGGATCGGTGTCCGCGGCGCTCAAGCGCTCAGCTCTGCAGCAGGCACTCGTCATCGGTGTCGAAACCGACCTATTGTTTCCGCTCGCGGCCCAGCGCGAGATCGCCGAAGGCCTCGAACATGCCGGCGTACCTACGCAGTTTTCCGTACTCGCTTCGGTCCAGGGTCACGATTCGTTCCTGGTCGACATGGAGCGCTTCCGCCCCGCGATCGGTGATTTTCTCGCACGGCTTTGAGCCGGTGTAGACTGTCTTGCGGCGAGGACTCACATGACGATCCACGGTACCGAAGCCCTGGTGGCGATGGCCGATCGCGCGGTCGCGCACGGCGAAGTCGAAGAAATCGTCGATGAGTTGCGGACAGGCCTCTGTGAGCTGATCCGTTCGGGTACGGTTAAGCTGCCGGACGATTTTCGGCACACTTGCGCCGACCACTACGCGCGTCGGCTTGTACATCGGGATGACGCCCGCGGCTATTCGGTCGTCGCCATGACCTGGGGGCCCGGACAGGCAACGCCGTTGCATGATCACGGCGGCATGTGGTGCGTCGAAGGCGTATGGGATGGCGCCATCGACGTGCAACAGTACGAGCTGATGGAGCGGCGTGACGAGCGCTTCCGGTTCGAGAAGCGCAATTCATTCCAGGCCGGCACAGGCAGCGCCGGCTGCCTGATCCCGCCGCACGAATATCACCGTATCAGCAACCCGGCTCGCGAAACGGCGATCTCGATCCACATCTACGGCGGCGACATGAACCGCTGCTCGGTATTCGAGCCGCAGAGCGGCGGCTGGTACGTGCGCCACGAAAAGTCGCTGGGGCTGGATCTGTAGAAGTTGACGGTTGACGGTTGACAGTTGACCGTTGACAGTCAGAGAAATTCCGACGAGTTTCTTACTGCCAACTGCCAACTGCCAACTGCCAACTGCCAACTGCCAACTGCCAACTGCCAA
>DATBVX010000314.1:0-5721 GCA_036515135.1 Steroidobacteraceae bacterium | reverse complement strand
GCTCGTGCGGTCATTCACCCGCGCGGCGCCCGACACATGATCGACCCGGCCAAGCTCGTCGCCGGCAGCATCGAGGTGTACGGGGAGAACCAGTTCCGTGAGCTGTACGGCGAAATCGTGCCGATCCCGGAAGAACGCGTGCTCGTCGCCGAAGATGGCATGAAAGTGTCGCTGCCCGGGCGCGAATTCGAGCTGATCCACACGCCGGGCCACGCCTTGCATCACTACTCCGTCATCGATCGCACCGCGCAGGCGATCTTTCCGGGCGACAACTTCGGGCTCTCGTATCGGGAGTTCGACACGCGCAAAGGTGAGTTCATCTACCCGACAACGACGCCGGTGCATTTCGATCCGGACGCGATGCACGCCACGATTCACCGGCTCATGAGCTACAAGCCACAGGCGATGTACCTGACACATTTCGGCCGGGTGACGGAGCTCGAGCGCCTGGCCGCGGATCTGCACGAGTGCGTCAATGCCTTTGTCGCCCTGGCACGCAAGCACGAGGACGACGCGGATCGCGGCGTGCGCATCCGCAAGGGGATGTTCGAGTACTTGAGTGAGCGCCTGGCGCGACACGGCTTCGAGGCGGACAACGCACGCCTGCATCAGCTGCTCGACATCGACATCGAGCTCAATACCCAGGGGCTCGAGGTGTGGCTCGATCGCGGCCCACCGTCGAGCCGCTGACACCATGAGTGCCCAAGCGCCTCAGGGTCCGTTCCGGGCATTCCGCATTCATGACGCGCACGGAAAGATCACCACTCGTTTCGAGCAGTTGACGCTCGACGACCTGTCCGCGGGCGATGTCGTCGTCAAGGTTCGTTACTCCAGCATCAACTATAAGGATGCGCTCGCGGCCACCGGGGCGGGGCGGATTCTGCGGAAGTATCCGCTGGTCGGCGGCATCGATCTCGCCGGCGAGGTGGTCAACTCGTCGGATTCGCGCTACCGGGCGGGCGACAAGGTGCTCGTCACCGGCTGCGGCCTGAGCGAGGCATACGATGGGGGATATGCCGAGTACGCCCGGCTCAAGGGCGACTCGGTCATCCCCATTCCCTCCGGGCTGGACGAATTCCAGGTGATGGCGCTCGGCACCGCCGGGTTTACGGCGGCGCTGGCTATTCATCGCATGGAGCACAACGGTCAGCAACCGGCCAAGGGACCGATCGTCGTCACTGGCGCCACCGGCGGTGTCGGCAGCGTTGCCATCGATCTCTTGAGCGGGCGCGGTTACGAGGTCGTCGCGGTGAGCGGCAAATCCGCAGCCGACGAGTACCTGCGCAAGCTTGGCGCGAAGCAGGTGCTACGCCGGCAGGAACTCGATCTCGGGTCACGGCCACTGGAAGCGGTCTGCTGGGCGGGTGCCATCGACAATGTGGGCGGCGCGGTCCTGACGTGGCTCACCCGCACGGTCGATTTCTGGGGCAACATCGCGAGCATCGGACTGACCGGCGGCGCGGAGCTCAATACGACGGTGATGCCGTTCATCCTGCGGGGCGTGAATCTGCTGGGCATCAATTCCTCCGCCACACCGCGCGAACTGCGACTGAAGGTCTGGGAACGCATCGGCAGCGATCTCAAGCCGCGGCACCTCGATCTGATCGCGACGCGCACGCTTCGGTTCGATGATTTGCCAGCGGCGTTCGGCGCCTACGTCGCCGGAGCAGTCACCGGGCGCGCCGTGGTGAAGATCGGCTGACGACGGGCGCTTCCGATACAATAGCGAGCCCTTTTTTCTGCGATGGTTCGTGACGGCGATGCCGCGCGCACCCCATGGCCTGAATGTCACAACAGCAGATCTCCCCCGGCCCCCGCCTCTGGGCAGCGCTCGATGCCGAACGTCCGCTCCAGGTGGTCGGCACCATCAATGCCTTCAATGCGTTGCTCGCTGAACAATGCGGGTATCGAGCCATCTACGTATCCGGTGCGGGCGTTGCCAACGCGTCCTTCGGATTACCGGACCTCGCTATCACCAGTCTCAACGATGTCTGCGAAGACGTCCGACGCATCACCTCGGCCACCGATCTGCCGCTGCTGGTCGATGCCGACACCGGTTGGGGAGCGGCATTCAACATCGCCCGCACCGTCCGCGATCTGGCGCGTGCCGGTGCCGCGGGCATGCACATCGAAGATCAGGTGCAGGCCAAGCGTTGTGGACATCGGCCGGGGAAGGCGCTCGTCGCATCCGGCGAAATGACCGACCGCATCAAGGCCGCTGTCGACGCACGTCTTGACGATAAGTTCGTGGTGATGGCGCGGACCGATGCGCACGCGGTGGAAGGTCAGCAGGCCGCCGTGGATCGTGCCCTGCGTTACGTTGACGCGGGCGCCGACATGATCTTTGCCGAGGCGTTGACGACGCTCGATGAATACCGCCAGTTCACACGCGCGGTTGCGGTGCCGCTGCTCGCCAACATCACCGAGTTCGGCAAGACCCCGCTCTTTACGACCCGCGAGCTGGCCGATGCTGGTGTGCGCCTGGCGCTCTACCCGCTGTCGGCATTTCGTGCGAGCGCGAAAGCGGCATTGGACGTCTATCGCTCGTTGCGCGAACGCGGCACGCAGAAAGACATCATCCACTCCATGCAGACGCGTGCCGAACTCTACGAAGTGCTGCGCTATCACGAGTACGAACGCAAGCTCGATGAGCTGTTTGCGAAAGAAGGGGACGATCGCGATGAGTGATGCGCCAGCAAGCGCTTTCAAGCCGAAAAAGTCCGTGGCGCTATCCGGAGTCCCGGCGGGCGACACCGCGCTCTGCACGGTCGGTCGCACGGGCAATGATCTGCAGTATCGCGGCTACGACATACTCGATACCGCCGCGGCGGCAGAGTTCGAGGAGATCGCCTATCTCCTGATCCACGGCAAGCTGCCCAATTGCGCCGAGCTTCTGGCCTATCGCGCGCGGCTCAAGGCATTTCGTGGGCTGCCACACGCCGTGCGCAGCGTGCTCGAGCAGCTGCCCGCTGCGAGCCATCCGATGGATGTCATGCGCACTGGTGTGTCGGCGCTCGGCTGCGTGCAACCGGAGGAGCCGGATCACAACATTGCGGGAGCACGGGACATTGCGGACAGGCTGATCGCATCGCTTGGATCGATGCTCTGCTACTGGTATCACTTCAGTCATTCGGGCCGGCGCATCGATGTCGAGACTGCGGATGATTCGATCGGTGGCCACTTCCTGCACCTGCTGCACGGCTCCACACCACCACCCTTGTGGGTGCGCGCCATGCACACGTCGCTCAACCTGTATGCCGAGCACGAGTTCAACGCCTCGACTTTTGCCGCGCGTGTCATCGCGGGAACCGGCGCTGATATCTACTCGTGCATCACAGGCGCGATCGGCGCGCTGCGCGGACCCAAGCATGGCGGCGCGAACGAAGTCGCATTCGAGATCCAGAAGCGCTACGACTCGCCGGACGAGGCGGAGGCGGATATTCGCCGGCGGCTCGAGAACAGGGAGGTCATCATCGGCTTCGGTCATCCGGTGTACACGATCGCCGATCCGCGCAACCAGGTGATCAAGGAAGTGGCGCGCGGGCTGTCGGCCGAGGCGGGCAACATGAAGATGTTCGCAATCGCCGAGCGCATCGAGGCAACGATGGCAGACGCCAAGCGGATGTTCCCGAACCTGGATTGGTTCTCGGCGGTGTCCTACCACATGCTGGGCGTGCCGACGACGATGTTTACACCGCTGTTCGTGATCTCGCGCACCACCGGATGGGGCGCACACGTGATCGAGCAGCGCATCGACGGCAAGATCATCCGGCCGAGCGCCAATTACGTCGGCCCCGAGCCGCGCAAGTTCATTCCCATCGACAAACGCTAGCGCGCCCTCACCCCGCTTCGCGACCCTCTCCCGCGGAGCGGGAGAGGGTGAGTCGAGGTTGCATGTCCACGCACGATGACAAGTCGGCCCGCCGTCCCGATCCCGATCAAGTCTTAAGCGATATCGCCGATTACGTTGCGAGCCACGAGATCAGGAGCGACGCGGCCTACGAGACGGCGCGGTATTGCCTGATGGACACGCTCGCCTGCGGATTCCAGGCGCTGAAGTACCCGGCGTGCACGAAACTCCTCGGTCCCGTCGTCCCCGGCGCAACCATGCCGGGCGGTGCGCGCGTTCCCGGAACGTCCTACGAGCTCGATCCGGTGCTGGCTGCTTTCAACATCGGCACGATGATCCGCTGGCTCGACTTCAACGACACGTGGCTGGCCGCCGAATGGGGTCATCCGTCCGACAACCTCGGTGGCATCCTGGCGGTAGCGGACTATCTCAGCCGCAAGGCGGCGGCCCAGGGCCGCAGGTCACTCATCGTGCGCGATGTGCTCACCGCGATGATCAAGGCCCACGAAATCCAGGGCGTGATAGCGCTCGAGAACAGTTTCAACCGCGTGGGACTCGATCACGTGCTGCTCGTGCGAGTGGCATCCACGGCCGTCGTGACCAAGTTGCTCGGCGGTACGCGCGAACAGATCATCAACGCGGTGTCGAATGCCTGGATCGATGGCGGTGCGCTTCGTACCTACAGGCATGCGCCGAACACCGGCTCACGCAAGAGCTGGGCTGCGGGCGACGCGACCAGCCGCGCGGTGCGACACGCGCTCATCGCGCTCACGGGAGAGATGGGATATCCCTCGGCGCTGTCGGCGAAAACCTGGGGCTTCTGGGAGGTGCTCTTCAAGGGCAAGCCATTCACGTTCCCGCAGCCGTATGGCAGTTACGTGATGGAGAACGTGCTGTTCAAGATCTCTTATCCCGCGGAGTTCCACGCGCAGACCGCCGTGGAGTGCGCGATGAAGCTGCACCCGCTCGTGAAGGACCGCCTCGACCAGGTCGAAAGGATCGTGATCGAGACGCAGGAGCCGGGCGTACGCATCATCGACAAGACCGGACCGCTCGCCAATCCCGCGGATCGCGATCACTGCATTCAATACATGGTGGCGGTCCCGCTCATCTTGGGGCGCCTCACAGCCGGCGACTACGAAGACGAAGTCGCCTCGGATCCGCGCGTCGATGCGCTGCGTGCGCGCATGACAGTGAATGAGAATCCCGACTTCACGCGTGACTACTACGCACCCGACAAACGCTACATCGGCAATGCGGTGCAGGTGTTCCTGAAAGACGGCACCGCGACCGAGCGGGTGCGGATCGACTATCCGATTGGCCATCGCAAGCGGCGCGCCGAGGGCATGCCGGTGCTGGTGAGGAAATTCGAATCGAGCGTGGCGACGCACTTTGCGCCCAGGCAGACCGAGCTCATCCAGCAGGCGTTCGCAGACTCGCGCAAGCTCGATCGTCTGCCCGTAAACGAGCTGATGGCATTCCTGGTGAAGAACTGAACGCTCAAGGCGCGACTGACGGTGACGACCTTCGCCTGCGGCTCGTGAGCGGCGCGCAGGAACTTGGGATTGCGCTCACCCTTAAGCAATGCGATCAGCTGCTGACACTGCTGGCCGAGCTGCAGGACTGGAACAGTCGCTTCAACCTGACGGCAATCCGCGACCCCGGGGAGGCGGTCGTCAAGCACCTGCTCGACTCGTTGAGCATCCATCGCCACCTGCAGGGCCGAAGCGTCGCCGATGTCGGCACTGGGGCCGGGTTTCCCGGGTTGCCGCTGGCCATCGTCGACCCGGATCGCCAGTTCGCGCTGATCGAGGCAACCACAAAGAAGGCTAAGTTCGTCGAGCATGTAGTGGCTCGCCTCGAACTCACCA
>DATBVX010000313.1:0-11639 GCA_036515135.1 Steroidobacteraceae bacterium | reverse complement strand
CGGCGAACAGCGCCGGCCCGCCGAAGCTCACCGTGACGTCGCGCAGGGATAGAAGGGGCGGCTCGTTCATGTGTGCACTCTGGCGGCCATATCGGCCTGCTTGACCCGCAACCCTGGCAGAGAGGATGCGCGCCTGCCCGCGGCCTCGGCGCCTCTGCCGATTTCGAGCGCGGGCGCTACATGCCGTGCCTGCCCGAGAACGAGCCGATGCGCCGGCTCGCGAAGAAAGCCGGCATCGATCTCGTCTTCCGCGACGGCGAGATCACCGGCCACGTCGATTTACCGGCACCGGATCGGCTCACCGTCTTCGCCGAATTCGCGGCCGAAGCCGCGGCCGCGATCGATCGCCAGTCGGATTTGCTGGTGGCGCCGGACGCGCGTTGACGCGGCACGGGCCGCGTTGCGCCCCTATTTCTTGACCTCGGTCATGATCTGGTGGCGGGCGACGCCGAGCAGCTCGTCCATCTTGCGCCGGACCTGGTGGTCGCTCTGCGAGACGCCCTTAGCGATATTTTTTGTGAAATTGGCGCGCCCGGAGAGATTCGAACTCCCGACCCTCAGGTTCGAAGCCTGATGCTCTATCCAACTGAGCTACGGGCGCGCTGATATAAATGTAGCAGCTTCGGGCTCGTCACGACCTTCGCGGCTAGCTTACTTGATTCGTGAGAGTCCCGATGGGCTCGATCGTAATTTCAATTTCGTCGCCAGACGCGAGCGTGAAATCGCTCTCGGGCACAATGCCGGTGCCGGTGAGCAGGTAGCACCCGTTGGGAAACGAGTTGTCACGAAACAGATAGCCGACGAGTTCCTCGGGCGTGCGCTTCAGCTTGGACAGCTGGCTCGAGCCACGAAACACCTCGGCGTCCCGGCGGGTGATCCGGAGAGAGATCTCAGTCGACGGCGGGAGCGGCACTTCAGAGACCAGCAAGCAAGGTCCGAGAGCGCAGCTACCGTCGTAAATCTTGGCCTGCGGCAGGTAAAGCGGGTTGTCGCCCTCGATGCTCCGGGAGCTCATGTCATTGCCGATGGTGAAACCGAAGACACGACCCTCGCGGTTCACAGCGAGCGCCAGCTCGGCCTCGGGCACGTTCCACTGAGAGTCTTCTCGAATCCGCACTTCGCCACCGTGACCGACGACCCGGTGCGGCGTCGCCTTGAAAAAGAGCTCAGGCCGCTTTGCTCGATACACCCGGTCGTAAACGTCGGCTTCCCGCTCCGATTCCTCCATGCGCGCCTCGCGGCTCCGGTAATACGTCACCCCCGCCGCCCAGACCTCCTGCCCTCCGAGTGGTGGATGACAATTCCCTGAGGCGGCGATTCCGCCCTCCTCGAGGCGGGAACGAAGCCATGCGGCGGGCTCGCTCTCGCGGAAGAGCTGATCAAATGAAAAGTCGCGTGCGCAAAGCCACCGTTCGCCTGCGCGTACGGCTACACCGGCGGGCGTGGAATAGATCTTCATCTCTCGTCGAGCCGTTGCAGCGAGTTGCGCCGCACGTCCGCTCAGAAAACGGCGATGGGATTCACCGGCGAGCCGGTTCCACCCTTGATTCTGAGCGGCGCCATCGTGACGAGAAAATCGCTGCGCTTGAGCTCGGCGCAGACCGCGACCAGCGGTTCGAGGGCCGGAATATCGAGCAGGATCAACCCCATGGCCGCGAGCGCAATGGCATGGAAGTAGATCACGTAACGCGGGCTGTACGGATTCGGGAATGCGTCCACGCAGTCGCCGGAGTACACCGCCACTTCGCGCTGATGCATCCACCTGATCGCATCGGGCATGATGCCGACGCGCTGACCCAGGTTCTCGGGTCCCTCCTTCGCCTCGCGCTTCTGCAGGCCGGTATAGACGAAGATGCAGTCGCCGGACTCTACGCGAATCCGCTGGCGTTTCTCCGCTGCATCGAGGTCGGCGGCAGACACGCCCTCGTCTGGGGTCAGCCAATCGACTCCGCGCGCCGCGGCGATATTCAGCAACACACCGCGCGTGAAGATCCCGTCCTTCTGCGCGAGCATGTCGCCGAAAGTCAGCCCGCTCGGCAGCGCGATGTCGGCGGCCTTGCGCTTGTTGTAGACATCCGGCCCGCGATAGACATGCGCGATGGCGTCGAGGTGGGTCAGCGCAAAGCCGTGCATGTCGAGGCAAAGCGCATCGACTGCACCGATTGGATAGTGGCTCTGGTAGCACATCGTGTGGCGCACGGGCGAGGGATTGTTCGGGGACTGCAGGGTGTTGAGATCCCGCGCGAGTGACAAAGCCCGCCCGGTGCGGACGAGGGACGCCGCGGCGAGACGCTTCGCGTTCGTGATGAAGTTCAGCGTTCCGAGCTCGTCGTCCTTGCCCCAGCGCCCGGCGTTATCGAGCTCCTCGAACTGCGCATCGAGCTCGGCTTCCGAAGGGAACACTCTTTTCTCTTTCATGGACGTTTCCTAGGAGGGGTCAGGTCTTGCAATTCACTGCGTGATCGCAAGACCTGACCCCTCCTGCTTCAACTTCACTACGACGTGCTCTTTGCCGGATCGATAGAGGGCGTGAACGATCCGGAGCGTTTCCAGGTTATCCCTGCCATTCGTCAGCGGCACACCGCCCGACGCCACCGCTTCCAGTAGCGAGGCCATCGGCCCGATGAATGCTGTCGGGATCCAGCGCGTGGTCACCGGGTAATGCAGCCAGCCATCCGTGGGCAACACGCGCGAGTTGAGCTCCAGCGTGTCGGCGCGGCCGCGCGGATAGTCGTACATGAGTCCAATCGTGCCGCGGATACTGCCCTTCGTTCCGTCGATGCGGAATTCGGCACGCGGATCACCGGTGCGGTTCTTGTGGAAGCTGCGCAGGAAGGCGCGAGTCTCGCCTTCGAATTCGAGCACGCTGATGGTGCGCGTCTCGCCCTGCTCCGGCTGGCCGGGCTCACGCGCCTGGGTTCCATACGCATAGAGAGGGTTCTTCCCGATCACGAACCGCACTGCATCGATGAAGTGGATCACGAACTGGTTGAGATCGAGCCGCGGCTGCTTGGCAACCCATGCCCAGTTTTCCCACGGCGTGTAAACGTGGAAGTCCCAGCTCATTTCGAAGGGCTCGCCAATCCAGCCCGCTTTCACCATGGCCCGGGCCGCAGCCACGCTCTCCGAAAAGCGCAATTGCTGATTGACTGCCATCAGCCGTTTGCATTTCTCCGCGTGCTCGACCAGCCGCACGGCTTCGTCCAGATCATAGGAAATCGGCTTCTGACAGAGCAGGTGCTTGCCTGCAGTGAGCAGCGGCGTCGCAATTCCGCACTGCACCCACGGGAACACCGCGATATCGACGACCGTGACATCCTTGTCGCGGGCGATCGCTTCCACGGAGTCGTAGACCTTTCGAATCCCGTGCCGCGCGGCCACGGCCTTGGCGCGTTCCTTGTCGAGATCCATAATCCCGGCGACATTGAGACCGTGCGCCGCGTACGCGGGCAGATGCGCAAGATCGACGATCTCACCGGCGCCGATGATGGCGATCGGAAGCTTGTGATCTTCGCGGACACGGATTGCAATGGCGTCCCTGATCGGAGCGTAGAAGTCAGGCATACGGTGATACTCCTCTTCCGTCTCCTTGGTCCTCACTCTTTCCAGATCTCGCGCGCCTTGAATTCCTGGTTGTGCTGGCCGGCGCGTGGCGCGCCGTGCCGCACCGAGATGGGGCTTGCGGAGAAGGTGAAGGGTGAGCCGACCGTGCGATACGTCTTGTTCGAGTCGGCGTAGGGAACATCCCAGAACAGGTGCTTGTGCGCGATCTGCGGGTCGCTTTCCAGGTCGGCATACTTCTGGACCGGCGCGCACCAGACGTCATTGGCCGACAGCAGTTCGATCCAGTGCGCGGTTGGCCGTGCCGCGAAGTGCGCTGACAACAGTCGATGCACGGTATCGCGCGCCTCGAACATCTTCTCGTTGGTGTCGTAGGCGGCGAGCCAGTCGACACCGAGAATGCTTCCGAGCTTCGGGCAGGGAAACATCGCCAGCATCATGTAACCGTTTTGCGTGGCATAGATGCCGCACGGCGCGGTGATTCCCGGGTGTCCGACATTCTCCTGCGGGCGCTCGAACGAATTATGGTGGTTGAGGTAGACAGTGAGCTCCTGCTGTTGCAGAGCGAGGATGCACGACAGCAGATCTACGTCCACGCGCTGACCTTCCCCGGTTCGGTGTCGGTGCTGGAGCGCGGCGAGTATGCCGACCACGAGGTGCAGGGCCGTATATTGATCGGTCACTGCGATCCCCATGACGAAGGGCGGGTCGCTCCGCCGCCCCATCAACCAGGTGGCGCCGCTCAGCGCCTGCACCAGATAGTCCTGCCCCGGACGCATCACGTAAGGTCCGGACTGCCCGTAGCCGGATGACGCGGCATAGATCAGGCGTGGATTGCGCTTGCGAAGCGTCTCATAGCCGAGACCTGCCCGGTCCATCACGCCGGGACGGAAATTCTCGACCACTACATCGGCCCTGTCGACGAGCTCGAGTATTCGCTCGCGGTCCGCCGCATCGCGCAAATCGATCTCGATGCTGCGCTTGTTGCGATTGAACGCCAGGAAGGCGTCGGTCTCGCCATGCGTCCGCGACATGAAAATGCCGTAGTGGCGCATCCATTCCCCGTCCTGCTTTTCGAGCTTGAGGACGTCGGCACCGAGATCGGCCAGAATCTGCGTCGCGAGCGGACCTTGCAGCAGCGCCGTGAAATCGAGTACGCGGATCCCGTGGAGCGGCCCCGTGCTTCCCGTTTGTTCGGACATCGTTTCTCCTCTGAATCGACTTCGTCGTTTACGCCCTCGCCTCTCGACCTTGAGGCGGAGGCGCCGACGCGGGTGAGTCTCGCAACCAGTCCGGGAGCAGAGACTCGACCAGTCTGTCGAAGCCGCTGAGACACTCGTGCACACCGAGGCCCTCGGCCCAGATGCACTGGTGTATCAGCTCGCCGGCAAGCGGCTGGAAGGAGCGATGACCAGTGACGCGCGGACGCAGGAATGCGTGATTCATGGTCTCTCGCGTGGACATGAAGAATCCCCCCACGAGCGCATTGACCTCTGGCGAATCCCACGCCGCGCTGTGGCCCGGCTGACCACCTGAGCGGACGTAAATGCCCGATTGCACGTCGGGAGATGCGATTTCGCGTGCCAGCGCTGCCGCGGCATCGCGACCGCGGGCGTGCGACGACAGGGCCATGCCGACTCCGCCGAGAACAGACCCGATCGTGCCGGTGCCGCCGCGCGGCGCGTTCCCGAACCGCAGCGTTCGCGCCCGGAAGCCGGGTCGGGCATAGTTCGAATAGCCGAACATCAGCGGTACGTAAAGGATCTCGTCCGTGCCGGCCATGCGATCGGAGATGCCGATCGGGTCATCGGTGCGCGATGCGGGATGCAGATTGCCTCCGAGTCGGCGCAGGAATTCGAGTGCCTCGATCGCTGCGGCCCGCTCAACGTGGCGGCCCGCGCGCCAGAATTCATCTCCGGCCTGGCTCACGCCCACGGACAGGAATGCGCAATAGGCGTGATTTGAGTTCAGCGGGATTGCGACCTTGCTGGGCGCATTGCGAAGTTTCGCGGCGAGCTCGGCGACGTCCGCCCAGCTGCGCGGTGGCCCGCCTGGATTCGCGGCATCCCACAGGTCGTCGCGCATTGCGCTCACCTGACATGCAGCATCGATTGCGAGCGCCCACTGATTGCCGGCCAAGGTGTACGAGGCGTAGCTGGGGCCGACGCTGTGCGCAGCCTGGTCTGCGAGATACGCAGCATCGACCCAATCATCGACGGGCACGATCAGGGCCGACGTGGCCGCGACTCCCATGAATGGATAATCGACGAGCACCAGGTCGTACTTCGTCGCGAGCTCCTCGAGCGGTTGGTCCTCAAAGTCCTTGAGCGGCCTCGCATCCCATTGCACCGGGATTCCCGTCCGCTTCGACCAGCCGGCCGAGATCGCCGCGAGCGGATCACGCGCGCGGGGGTGATCCCAGGCCATGCCGCGCAGCGCATTCATTTTCCCTGGCGGGCCGTCTTGGGATCCCGGTACAGGACGGTCTGAATGTGCTCGCAATAGAGCACCAGCTCGCCCTCGCCCTTGAAGACTTCGTACTTGGCACGCGTCAGGCCGCGCTCCTCGTACTTGGGCTCTTTCGCGAGATTGGTGCGAATCGTATAGATGGTATCGCCGATGAAGACCGGCTTGATGAAGCGCAGCCGGTCGTAACCATAGGAGAAGGCCTGCAGCCAGTTGGTCGCGACCAGTCCGATTCCCGCGCTGAAGACGAATGCGCCGGCGACCAGCCGTCGGCCGAACAGTCCTTCCTCCTTCGCGAAGATCTCGTCCGCAACGTATGGGTGCATGTCGACCACGAGGGTGTTGAACGCCATGGATTCACCCTCCGAGAGCGTCCGGCGAATGGTCCGAATCCGATGGCCGATCTCGAAGTCTTCCCAGTAAAGATCCTCGCAGCTCCAAAGAGGGATGGCCCTGTGCTCGGGGGGAAGTTTCGCGTCGTACACGGCCTTGCTCCCGGTTAGCCCGCGGCTTGTTGTGACTTTAAGTGACATGTTAGCCTAGCCTTCTGACCCCGATCAATGCGTCTCCACCGGGCTTAGGACGGGCAGCTAACATGTCAGAAGCACAAATGCCGGGCCACTCGGGGGCGAAGATGGCTCTGACCGACCGGGTAGCGCTCATCACCGGCGGCGCAGGGGGTATCGGCCTCGCCATCGCGCGCCGGTTCGCGCAGGCCGGCGCTTCGATCGCGCTCGCAGATATAAGGAGCGATGCTGCGCGACAGGCTGCCGAAGGTCTGCGGAA
Organism: Steroidobacteraceae bacterium; assembly: GCA_036515135.1. GTDB lineage: Bacteria > Pseudomonadota > Gammaproteobacteria > Steroidobacterales > Steroidobacteraceae > DATBVX01. The sequence goes on along the minus strand of DATBVX010000313.1, from coordinate 4,826 downwards.
ACTCGGCTACCGCGCGGCCGGCATGGGCGGCGATGTGAGCAAATCGGCGGACGCCGAGTCCCTGGCGCGAGGGACTCTCGACGAGTTCGGGCGCATCGACATCCTGGTCAACAACGCCGGCCTTATGGGACGCGTCGCCCCACTCTGGGAGCTGCGAGACGAAGACTGGAACAACGTCATCGGCGTAGACCTGTGCAGCGTCTTCTTCGTCAGCCGCGCGGTGATCTCACCTATGCGCGCGCGCAAGAGTGGCTGCATCATCAGCGTGGCGTCGATCGCCGGCAAGGAGGGAACGCCACGGCTCATTCCCTATTCGGTTGCGAAAGCCGGCATCATCGCGTTCACCAAGGCGCTCGGCAAAGAAGTCGTGGCGGATGGCATCCGCGTCAACTGTGTAGCACCGGGCGTGGTCGAGACGCCGCTGCTCGATCAGCTCCCACCGGAATCGACGCAATTGATGCTCAGCAAGTCTCCGATGGGCAGATTCGGAACCGCGGACGAGGTCGCGGCGGTGGTGCACTTCCTGGCGTCCGACGATGCGAGCTTCATCACCGCGCAGTGTTTCGACGTCAGCGGCGGCCGGGCCACCTATTGAGCGATTCGCGAGCCACGCACGCAACTTGACTGTCCGGGAGAGCAATCGATGAAAAGAAGCGTCGAACACATTCTGACCACGCATACCGGCAGCCTGCCGCGTCCCGCAAAGCTCGTCGAATTGATGTTTGCAAAAGAGGAAGGCCGCGCGGTCGATGCGCGACTGCTCAGCGAGGAGGTTCGCAGAGCGGTGCGCGAAGTGGTCGAGCACCAGCGCGGCGTCGGCATCGACGTGGTCAGCGATGGCGAGATGAGCAAGCCGAGCTACGCCACGTATGTGACCGAGCGCCTGAGCGGATTCGGCGGAACTTCGGATCGCCCCAAGCTGAGCGACATCCTCGAGCACCCGAACGTCGCCAGCCACTACTTCAACGATCCGGGCGTGCAGCGCCTCAACATGAACCGTCCGGCGTGCAATGGCCCCGTGGCGCGGAGAGGAATGGCCGAGGCCGAGGCTGATATTTCGAACTTCAAGCAGGCGCTCGCGGCTGTGCCGGTCGAGGATGCATTCATGACGGCCGCGTCGCCGGGCGTCGTGTCAATGTTCCTCGGCAACACCTACTACAAGTCCGAGGAGGAATTCCTGTGGGCGGTCGCGGAAGCGATGAAGCCGGAGTACGAGGCGATCGTCCGCGCGGGCTTTGTGCTGCAGCTCGACTGCCCCGATCTTGCGATGACCCGGCATCGCGAATTCGCCGCTCGGCCACTCTCGGAATTCAGGGATTACGTGCGTCGGCACATCGAGGTGCTGAACGCGGCGACCGCCGGCATTCCACCGGATCGCCTGCGCGTGCACCTGTGCTGGGGGAATTACCCCGGCCCTCACCATCGCGATGTGCCGCTCGAGCAGATCATCGATCTGATCCTGACCGTGCGCGCCCAGGGCCTGTCGTTCGAGGCCGCCAACTCGCGCCACGCGCACGAGTGGAAAGTGTTCGAGAAGCTGCGGCTGCCGGACGGCAAGGTCCTGATTCCAGGCGTCATCGAGGCCATGTCGAATCGCATCGAACACCCGGAGCTCGTCGCGCAGCGGATCGTCAAGTTCGCCAACATCGTCGGCCGCGAGAACGTGATTGCAAGCAGCGACTGCGGATTCGGCACGTTCGTCGGCGTGGCGTTGGTCGAGCCCGAAATCGCGTGGGCCAAGCTCGGCTCGCTCGCGGAGGGGGCTCGCCTGGCATCGGCGGAGCTTTTTCGCTGAGCCAACGTGAGCGCAATGGATTTTCAGGATATAGGGCGGCTCCCCTCGCCGGGCGATAACGTCGCGATCGCCACCCGGCGCCTGACCGGCGGCTCGCAGTTCGTCTACCAGGGTCGCGCGCATACGTTGTCCCACACGATTCTCGAGGGTCACCGATTTGCGATTGAGCCCATCGGCGCCGGGCATGAGCTGCTTTCCTGGGGCTTGCCCTTTGGACGCGCTCTGCGTGACATCGACGCGGGAGAGTACGTCTGCAACAGGGGCATCCTGGCGGCGCTGAGATTGCGCAACCTGGAGTTCGGGCTGCCGGACACGGCGAATTTCGAAGATTGCGTGACCACCCATGAGCTCGACGAAAGGACGTTCCGGCCGGGCACGCAGGTGTCGCTGCACGCGCAGCGCGGCACATTCGAGGGCTACCCGCGCTCCGGCGGGCGCGGCGTCGGCACGCGCAATGTCATCGTCATTCTGGGCACCACGTCGCTCAGCGGCAGCTTCGTCAAGGCGCTTGCCTCGCGGCTGAAAGCGGAATCCGACCGGCACACCAACATCGACGGCATCGCCGCGGTGGCGCACACCGAAGGAGGCGGCGACGAGCGCCCGAACAATCTCGATTTCGTGCTGCGCACGCTGGCCGGATTCATCGTGCACCCGAACGTGGGCGCAATTCTGGCTGTGGACTACGGCAGTGAAGTCTTTACCAATGCGACGCTCCAGGAGTACATGCGCGCGCATGACTATCCGCTCGATCACGTGCTGCATCGCTTCTGCTCGATCACGCAGGACTACGCGGCTGCGCTCGACGAGTGCGAGAGCATCGTGCGCGGCTGGCTCAAGCCGGTGAGTGCGATGCCGCGCAAGACGCAGCCCCTCTCCGAGCTCAAAGTCGCGCTGCAATGTGGTGGTTCCGATGCCTTCTCCGGTGTGTCCGGCAATCCGCTCGCCGGTTGGGTCGCCAGGGAAGTGATCCGGCATGGCGGCTCGGCCAGCTTGGCCGAAACCGACGAGCTGATTGGCGCGGAGCCCTACATGCTCGCGAACACGCGCGACCTGACGACGGCGCAGCGCTTCCTGGAGAGGATCGAGACATTCAAGGAGCGCGTCGCCTGGCACGGCCACAGCGCCGAAGGCAATCCCACGGGCGGAAACAAGTTCCGCGGCCTGTACAACATCGCGATCAAGTCGATCGGCGCGGCGCGCAAGAAGGATCCCGACGTGCGCCTCGACTACGTGATCGACTACGGCGAACGCATGAAGGAACCGGGCTATTATTTCATGGATAGTCCCGGCAACGATCTGGAAAGCATCGCGGGCCAGGTCGCCTCCGGCTGCAACCTGATTTTCTTCACCACCGGCAACGGCTCGATCACGAATTTCCCCTTCGTGCCGACGATCAAGTTCGTGACCACCACGGGACGATGGAACCTGCTGTCGAGAGACATGGACGTCAATGCCGGCCGTTACCTGGACGGCGCGTCCATGGAAGAGCTGGGCATGGAAACGTTCCGCCAAACGGTCGATGTCGCCTCGGGCGTACGCAGCGTGGGTGAGCGCGCCGGACATTCGCAGGTGTCGATCTGGCGCGACTGGCGCCAGACCGATGGCTCGCATCTCGAGGAGTTGCGCCGGCAGGAAAGGCCCGACGGCCGGCCGATCACGATTCGCGCGTCCCGAGCGCACGACTCACGCTTCCGTGCACGGCCGACCGATCGCGGCTTCGTCACCGATCAGGTTGGACTGATCCTTCCGACCAGCCTCTGCTCCGGCCAGATCGCGCTCAGGATCGCCAGGCAACTCAGCGACCGGATCCAACCCGGCACGCGCGGCGTTTCTCGCTTCGTCGCGCTGCCACACACCGAAGGCTGCGGCGCCTCCAGCGGTGAAAACGAGGAACACCAACTACGCACGACGATCGGGCACCTGCTGCACCCGTTCGTCGCGACGGCGCTCCTGCTGGAGCACGGATGCGAGCGCACGCACAACGACCTGATGCGTCATGCCCTCAAGGAGCGTGGTGTCGACCCGGGTCGCTTCGGCTATGCCAGCATTCAATTGGACGGCGGCATCGAGAAAGTGGTGAACAAGGTGGAGCAGTGGTTCCTTGAGAAGCTGCCCCCAAAGTCGCTCGCCGACCAGCAGGATGTAGGACTGGAAGCCCTTTCGCTCGGCCTGCTCTCCGTGGGACCCATTTCGGCGCAGGCGGCGCAGGCATTGGGACGAGTCGCTGCGGCGATCGTGGGTAGCCGCGGCAGCGTCGTGATCCCCGAAAGCGCAACGCTCCTCCGCTCAAGCGAATTCATCGAGGCGCTCGGCTGGACAGGCGCAGTCAAGCCAAGCCTGGAATACGGGCAGGCGGTCGATCAGGCGGGGCTGCACGTCATGGCTACGCCGACGCATGACGGCGTCGAAACCTTGACGGGACTCGGCGGCACGGGCGTGCAGTTGATGCTCGCGCACGTGGATGGGCCGCCGCTGCAAGGGCATCCGATGATCCCGGTGCTGCAGGTCGCCACCGACACGCTGGCCGGACGCAAATTCCACAAGGATCTCGATCGCGTGCTCGATCCTACGAAATGCGATAGCGAGCGCATCTGGCGCGATCTGCTCGACCTTCTGTGCAACACGGCCTCGCAGGACTACAAGCCCCGGCTTTGGGCCGCGGGCTGCGTGGACTTCCAGCTCACGAGAGGACTACTCGGCGTGTCCCTCTGAACTAATACCAACAATACTGAGCCCACATGTTCATTCCAGAAACTTCACAGACCGCATTACTCCTGATCGTGGTTTCCATGCTCGGCTGGGGATCGTGGCCGAACCTGCTGAAGGCGCTTCCCCAATGGCGGCTCGAATACTTCTATGTGGACTACACGCTCGGTTTCCTCGTAACGATGCTCATCGTCGGAGCCACTGCGGGCTCGTCGGGGCTGATCGGGCTGGAGTTCGTGGATCGTCTGGCGAACGCGGGCTCACGCGAGGCACTTCTGGCGTTCACAGGCGGACTGCTTTGGAACATCGGCAACATCTTTCTCTT
>DATBVX010000312.1:0-6494 GCA_036515135.1 Steroidobacteraceae bacterium | reverse complement strand
CGTTCGACGATCTGCGCTACGGCGGGCTTTCGCGGTATCCGCTCGTGGGCCTGGGCTCGCTCACGATGTTCGATCCGTCACGCGCGCCCAAGGGCTGTGCGGAACTGCATGCCTGGGATTACGTTCCGTACGAGCGTCCGGATGGCCGCTCATGGGACGAGAGCAAGCGCGACTATGCCGAGCGCATGCTGGCTCACATGGGCGGCTTCATCGAAAACGTCGGTCCGGGCGACATTCTTCAGTATCACTGCGACAGCCCCGCCGACATGGAGCGCACGTCATCGAGCTTTCAGCGCGGAGACCTGCACGGCATCGCCACGACGTCCTACCAGTCGGGCGCCCATCGTCCCACGCCCGAGCTCGGCCAGTTCACGGTGCCAGGTGTCGAACGACTCTACCTCGTGGGACCGTTCCAGCATCCGGGTGGCGGTGTGTTTGGAGCGGGGCGCGCGACGGCTGTGAAGCTTGCGGAGGATCTGAAGATCGACCTTTCAAAGATTGCCCGGTAGTTGCGTCACTTCCCGCCAAGCCGCAGGAAGCGCTCGGCGTTGTTGTAGAGGATGTCGCGCTTCTCTTCCTCCGTGAGGAACGAGGCCGAGCTCGCCGATCACCTGCACGCGGCCCGCCTCTATCTCGGCGCGGAGTTTCGCGAGATCGGGCAGCGGATGGGCCTCGTCGACGAACGCACCGACAATGATCCTGTCCGGTGCCGCGGCATGCCACTGCGCGACCGTCTCGGCTGGACCGCTGGTGACGGCTTTGACGATGTTGTACTGCTCGAGCGCTGCGAGGGATGCGCGGCGAAGTTTGGTGCTGGTGACGGCGACCGAGGGCTTACCCGTGGCCGGATTGTTCAGGGCCGGTGCGCCATCCGGAAGTTCAACGCATGGAGGTGCATGTCGATGATGGGAGCCCGGTCCCCGCCAGCGCTTCCCTGAGACGCCGCAGGGACCGGGTGGGTCGCGGCCGCGAGCAGCACGAATCAAAGGCCGATCACCCGCTTCACGCGAGGTGTGGCCAAGTGGCTCATTTTCCGGCGACTTCCAGGAGCACGTCTGCGGCTCGTTCGCACGCCTCGCGCGAGACGTCAAGATGCGTTACGGCGCGGATGGTGCGCGGACCGAATGCAAAGATGAGAACGCCGCGCTCTTTGGCCCGGCTTACAACCGTGGGCGCGTCGGGAGCATCAGCAGCCAGGCCAAAAACGAGGATGTTGGTCTGAACGGTTGCCAGATCGATTACGAACTTTCTGCTCGTGGAAAGCCGCTCCGCAATCAGCCGCGCGTTGGCGTGGTCCTCGGCCAATCTCTCGATGTTGTGGTCGAGCGCGTAGAGTCCGGCTGCCGCGAAGATTCCGACCTGCCGCATCGCGCCCCCGAGCATTCTCCGGTGCCGAACGCAGCGCCCGATGATCTCTTTCGAGCCGGCGAGCAAGGCGCCGCCTGGCGCCCCGAGCCCTTTGGAGAGCGCTACCGAAACCAGGCCGAAAGGCGCGGCAAGTTCCTTGAGTGACCGCCGCGAGGCGACGGCAACATTCCAGAGCCGCGCTCCGTCAAGATACGTCGCGATGTCGCGCTCCGCAGCCGCTGCGCAGATGCGCTCGGCATCAGTCTGCGGGAAGATGACTCCGCCAGCGCGGTTATGAGTATTCTCGATCTCGACCAGCGTGGTCGGCGGATAGATGATGTGGCCACGCGGCTTCACGGCAGCGACGAAGTCCTCGGCTGTAAAGAGCCCTTTCTCGCCGACTGTGGTGAACTGAACGCCCGCGTTGGCGGCGGATCCGCCGGTCTCGTGCCAGACCGCGTGGCTCCCTTCACTGACGATCACGTCGTCGCCGGGCCGCGTCAGGACCCGAAGCGCGACCTGGTTGGCCATCGTTCCCGTCGGCAACCATAGCGCCGACTCCTTCCCGAGCAGCGCCGCGATGCGCTCCTGCAGCAGGTTTACCGTCGGATCTTCGCCAAACTGATCGTCGCCCACCGGCGCTGCGGCGATTGCTTCACGCATCGCGGGCGATGGCCGAGTGACGGTGTCGGAACGAAGGTCGATCATGTCGTGCTCAAACGAACCACCCGGTTCTGAACGAAACGCCGACGACCACGAACAGAACTGAAATCACAGTCACCGGAACGATGTGCCAGGCGAGCGCGATCAGATTGCCCTGAGACAGTTTCGGGATGATCCTCAAACGCGCGTCAGCCGCCAGCGCTACCGTGGCTACCAGCAAGAGTAATTTGATACCGATGAGGCGCGCAGCCGGGTCGTCGAACGCAAACCACTGACCCACTTCAGGAACCAGTCGGTAGGCAAGCCAGATTCCCGTCGCCACCTGCATCAGCATGGCCGGTATTCCGATTCGTTCATAGGCGGATTCGAACCGCAACAGCTCGGAAGGTGATTTCTCCCTGAGTACTCGCGGCAGGACCGCCAGAGCCAGCACCAGGTGGCCTCCGGTCCAGACGGTTGCCGCCAGGATGTGCAGCAGGAAGAGAATGCCATACGTCATTCGTGTTGACTCCGCTGCAAGAGCCTTACGTCAGATCATGTTCCGTCCGGTGTGGGACTAACGGAGTCCGACTCGAGGAAATTCACGGTCCGCTCGGACACATCACCGAGCGCGCTTGCGAGTGCATTGAGCTGCGCGCGCAGGATCGCTTCGCGGAAGTTGATGTCTTTCTCCGCCTGCGTGGTACTGAAGTTCTGCAGCGATGCCGCCACGAATGGCACCAGGCCCGTGCGCGTATCCAGGAGCACCGCTTCGACACTGCAATAGGCCTTGGTCTCGTCCGAACCGAACATCCGGTACTTCTCGAATGACTGACACGCCGAGCGAAACACCACCAGCAGGTCGGCCTGAAAGCGCGCGGCGGCTTCACGAAGGTAGGGAACGGTCCGCTTTTCAGGGACGAGTATCGAGGGAAGGAACGCTGCGTCGTACACCCTTGAAGACTTCTTCAGCGTCGCCAGCACCCGGGCATTCACCTGCTCGGTCGAGAGCGCCATTTCCTCCGACCAGCCAGACCAGTTGCTCCAGCCGAATGGCAGGATCGCCACCCGGCTCACTTTCGGCGCCGAATAGCGATACTGAAGGATCTTGCCGATCGCCTCGTCGCTCAGGACTGCCGCGTCACCCGCGAACAGCGAGGATTCACCAGCCTTCAGCTGCGACACGTCCGAATAGTACGCATCCGGCCTGACGGATGACGTCGGATTCGTGCACCCCACCAGGCATCCGAGAAAGATCAGAGTTGCCGTTCGATGCATGCGTCGTCCCCCCGCTTGTTCATGCAACACGCGCTCGATGCGCCAATCTGGTGTGTGCTCGCCGGGCCCGATCTCTCCGACTCACCTTGCGAATTTAAGGTGCAGAGCGTTTGGCGCAACCACCGTCCGCACCGGTTCGAGGCCGTGCAAGTCATCGCCGACGCCGTCGAACAATCGCTCGCCGCTGCCCAGCAGCGTCGGCACCAGGGTGATCTCCATCTCATCGACTAACCCCGCCGCCAGATACTGCTGGGCGGCTTTCGCGCCGCCAGCGAGCGCTACATCCTGAACGCCCGCGGCTCGCCGTGCGAGCTCGAGCGCGGCTTCAATGCCGTCGGTCACGAACGCGAAAGTCGTTCCGCCCTCCAGCTCGAGCGACTCGCGTGCATGATGCGTGAGGACAAATACAGGATGATGGAATGGTGGATTGCGTCCCCACCAGCCGTTCCACGGGTCGTCTGCATTCCACGGACCAGGGTGACCGCCGAACATGTTTCGCCCCATCACCGTAGCGCCGATGTTGGCGAGCGACTGCTCGACGACTTCCGTGCTTTCGTTGACCTCGCCGCCGGGAAGACCATGCATCTCACGCCAGACTTTGAGTGGGAACACCCACTGGTGCAGGCGCATGCCACCGATGCCGAGCGGATTGTCCACGCTCTGGCTCGGTCCCGCCACGAAGCCATCGAGCGACATCGAAATCCTGAAGCGCAACCTCGACACGCTTACCTCGGCATCTCGGCGATTCGTGCCCTGACCAGTCGCTTTACGAGAGCCGACGGCGGCGGCTTCGGAAGTGGAAATCGGATCGTGCCTTTCGACGTCGCGTATCCCTTGATGTCGGCCGCGAGCGCACGCCGCATCGCTGTGGTCAGCGGGTAGATGCTGGTATGGTCCTTCCAGGCGGCGTACCACACGAGCATCCGCCCGTTGTACTTGAATGCTGGCATCTGATAGCTGATCACCTCCACGGCATCAGGCGCCGCGGCACGAATGGCTTCGCGAACTTTCTTGAGCGCCCGCCGAGCGTCTGGCGGCAAGAGTGCAAGATAGGCGCGCACTTGCTCCTTTGCCCGTTTCACGCCGTATTTCATCGACGTGGAGGATGCCATGGCGACCTCACGAGTGCGCACCTGCTATCGCCATCCGTAACTCACAAGTGAGCGAAGAATTCCGGAGCATGCGGCCATCGGTCGTTGCGACCATCGACATACGTGATCGGAATGCGGGACAGCTCCTCCTCAGTGACGTCTTCGAGGCAGCCGATGTTGACGCCATACATTTTTCCGATCGGAGTTTCATTTCCGACGCCAAAGGCGCGCACGCCGCAATGCCTGCAGAAGTAGTGATGGTTTTTCCTGGTGTTGAACAGATATTGGATCAGGTCGGTTTCTCCTGTCAGCAGACGGAAGGCCTCGGGCTTCGCCACGGCCGGCCAGAACCGCGTGCGCCGGCAGATCGAGCAGTTGCAGCGGTAGCTGCTCTGGGTCAGGTCGAGGTCCGCTTCAAACTTCACCGCTCCGCAGTGACAGCTGCCTCTGTATGTCTTCAGCATGGTCTGGCCTCGCGATTGTCATGAGACCACGGTGCGCCTGAGACCCGGACCAACGGGCCAGCACACCGAGCGCGTTGTTGGGCACCAGGCATCGTTCTATGTTGGCTTACCGGAAACGTGGCTTGAGAAGAAAGTGATGACATGGCCAGCTGGCTCGCGGACGGTGAAAGCCTCGTGGTCGATAGCCGCGCGGGCTTCGATCGGTGATGGGGCAAGCCCCAGAGACGCAAACTGCTGATGGGTGGCATGCAGGTCATCGACCATGAGGTCGAACGGAGCATCACCCACAGCGATCTTGTCTTTCAGCATCAGGATCAAGTGCGTTCCCCCGCGCAGCTCGTAAACGGACACCCGTGGTCCCTCGGATATCGGGCGCATGCCAATCGATCGCATGAAGTGACCAGATTCCTCCATGCGGTCTGTCTCCAGAACGATGTGCGCCACGGCCAGTGGGGGGCGCTGATCGACGTCGGTCATTTTCCTGCAATCCAATGGCCTGCTTCGGCGACCGCGCGCCGCAAATTGAATGTTTGCACTGAGTCCCTCACGGGCAGGTCCTGCCGGTTGTCAGACCGCACTGGTTGCGAATGATTTCAGCTTTGCCCCTCGCAGCAGCAGCCAGAAGCCAAGTGTGACCTCATAGATGCCCATGGGAAGCATGGGTACGAGCTGCAATGCTCCAGCCTTCGGATACATGATGATTGACAGAGCATACGCGGCCAACAGCAGGGACGAGAATACGCCCCAGCCGGCGAGGACTCGTGGTATGTACTGCGACTGGAAGAACAGGTATGCGAAAACGGCGGATCCCAAACCGAGCGGAATAAACCCCATGTTCATTCCCGCCGCCTGAACGCCGAGTGCCAGTTGGGCGAGGGACTGCAACTGGCTGATGTCGATACTCTTCAGATACTCATCGCCGCTCAGGAGGCGGAGTACCGTCAAGCTGTTCGTTGTCACGTTAAAGTGGATTGCCAGCTCGATGAGCCGCAGCAGCACGGCAAGCAAGGCCAAATTGCGATCGACCGACCTCAGCAACACGTAGAGCGCCCAAGTCGCCAGCAATACGGCGGTGTAACAGGCAAGGTCGCTCGCGATGCCGATGCGAAAGAGACGCTCCGAATCGATGATGTTTTGCGCGGTCTGTGAGGGGTCGCCACGCACGATGAGCGAACCCCTCGCGTAGAGCTGGGTGAAGACGCCCGTCGCCATTTGAATCAAGTACATCGCGCCGGCGAACCGTGCGGTTCGCGCTTGTGCGGCTTCCTGAGTGACGTTTGCCATCTGAGCTCCCTGGAACTGAAGGCTTGGAGTACCACCCGCATGCGCGGCCCGTAACCACATCAAGTATTGATTCTTGTCCTTTTCGAGGATGCGCTCGATGTCGCCTTCGGAGACGTCCGGTACGAATTGCTCCATTGCCGCTCCGATATTTGGCGGCCTGCACCAGCAGTTCGTCGCTATGCATTCGACGCTTGCACTGTCTCCCTCAGCCGCAACTGGTTCTCAGGCGTGACATTGCACACGCACCTGCTAGTCGAGGTACTTCCAGGTGGACGCACCGTCAAGCCGGCGAATACGCACGGACTCGAGGACCTTTGGGTCGAAGTTTCGCGCATTGACGCCAACCCTGCTATCAGGTCTCGGGTGGGTTCGCTCCCAGTGTGTGATG
>DATBVX010000311.1:0-21637 GCA_036515135.1 Steroidobacteraceae bacterium | reverse complement strand
AGCCAATACCTCGACCAATCCGCTCCAGGCCTCTTTCGCTGCCGCGGGGGCTGCAAGCTGCCGCAGTGAACCCAGTTGGTAACCATTGAATGCGAGCGCATCGACCATGCGCCGCGCATTGGCCGGCCCCATGCCGCCCATGAGCTGCAGCACGCGAAACGCCGCGAGAGTGTTCCGCGGATTGTCGGCCCAGCGCAGCACGGACAGCAGATCCTTGACGTGCGCCGCTTCGAGGAACTTGAGCCCGCCGTATTTCACGAATGGAATGTGCCGCCGCGTGAGCTCGATCTCGAGCAGGTCGCTGTCGGAGGAACTGCGGAACAGCACCGCCTGCCGCCTGAGCAGCATCCCGGTTTCGCGATTCGCGAGCACCCTCGCCGCCACGTACTCCGCCTGCTGGCGCAGATCGGCAGCGGTCACGAAAGCCGGTTGCTCGCCGCCGCCACGCCGTGCCTGCAGCAGCTTGCGATGCTGGCGCGCGCTTTCCCCGATCAGCGCATTGGCCGAATCCAGGATCGGCTGCGTCGAGCGGTAGTTTTCCTCGAGCGTGACGATCGCGGCGGCCGGCGTGTAGCGCTGCGGGAACTCGAGGATGTTATCGACCGTGGCGGCGCGAAAGGAATAGATCGACTGCGCATCGTCGCCCACGACCGTGACTCCCGCCCCATCGGGTTTCAGATGCATCAGGATCCCGGCCTGCAGCGCGTTGGTGTCCTGGTACTCGTCGACGAGCACGTGATCGAACTCCGAGCCGACCGCGTGCGCAAGGGCCTCATCGCTCATCAGGATCTGCCAGTAGAGCAACAGATCGTCATAGTCGAGCATCTGATCCGTCTGCTTGCGTTGCGTGTATTCGCGATACAGCCGTTTCAGCTCATCGTGCCAGTCCAGGCACCAGGGGTATTGCTCGCGCAGTGTCTGCTCGAGCTCGCATTGCGTGTTCACCCGGTGCGAATAAATTGCGAGGCACGTGTCCTTGCGGGGAAAGCGCTTGTCCTTGCCCGAGAGTCCGAGCTCGTAGCGCGTGACGTCCATGAGATCGGCACTGTCACCGCGATCGATGACGCTGAAACCCGGATCGAGACCCAGGTTCGACGCGTAGTGACGCAGCAGCCGGTTGGCAATCGAATGAAAGGTCCCCGCCCAGCGCAGTTGTTCGCCCGCACGCGCCGTGACGCCGCGCTCGCGCAACGTCGCATCGACGATGCCCTGCGCGCGCCGGATCATCTCCTTCGCGGCGCGACGCGTGAACGTCAGCAGCAGGAGGCGGTTCGGGTCGGTGCCGGCGAGCACCAGCCAGGCCACCCGATGAGCGAGGGTGTTGGTCTTTCCGGTCCCGGCACCGGCGATGACGAGCAGTGGCCCCGCTTGCCAGCCGCTGCCGTGCGATGCCGCTCGGCCATATTCGGCGGCGCGACGCTGCGCGGCATTGAGACGTTCGAAGCTGGTCGGTGACATCAAGCCGCGACTATATTGCGAGACTGTATATTTATCCAGATGGTGACCGGGCAAGTTCCGCTAGGCAGGATGACCGACCCGGTCCTTAGCCACTGCGCAACTCCACTCACATGGAAACTTTCACCTTTGTCGGCCTGCTGGTGCGACTCCTGCTCGCGCTGGCGTTGGTCCTGATCACGTTCAATCCTTCGGGTTATTCATTCCTGCACTGGTTGGCGGATGGATTTCCCGCGGTGACACCGCTCAAGGTCGCCACCGGGCTCGCCCTGCTGATCGCCTGGATCGTCTTCATTCGCGCCACGCTGCAGTCGATCGGCATCGTCGGCGTGGTGCTCATGGGCCTCTTCTGCGTTGCGCTCATCTGGCTCCTGGTGTCCTGGGGCTGGATCGACATGACCAACAAGGGTGCGGTCATCTGGACCGCGCTGGTCATCGTGTCGCTGGTGCTGACCGCCGGACTCTCCTGGGCCCATATCAGGCGACGTCTCGCGGGGCAGGCCACCGTCGACGAAGTGGAAGAGCCGTAACGTGCCGCTGGTCGCCAAACGCACGGTCTTCGAGGGCCGCATGATCACGGTCAACGTCGAGCGCGTCGAGTTGCCAAATGGCGTGACCTCCGACCTCGAAATCATTCGCCACCCCGGGGGCGCGGCGATCATCGCGGTGAATGTGGCCGGCGAGGTCTGCCTGCTCCGACAGTTTCGACACGCCGTCGACGGTTGGCTGCTGGAATTGCCGGCCGGGAAGCGCGACGACGGCGAGCAACCGCTGCTCACGGCACAGCGCGAGCTCCTCGAGGAAACCGGGCTGTCGGCGGAGCGATGGACGCCGCTGGGAGAGTATGTGAGCTCGCCCGGAGTGCTCACGGAAATCGTTCATCTGTTTCTTGCCACCCGCCTGGTGATGGGCGAAGCCTGTCCCGAGGCGGGAGAGGTCTTCGAAACGCAATGGCTGCCGCTGGAGCAGGCACTCGCGCTGGCCCTCGCCGGCGACATCACCGATGGCAAGACGGTGGTCGGGCTTGCGCGCGCAGCTGAGAGGATTAAGTCAAAGTAAGGTGCCAGGTCGGGGGTTTCGGGGCTATTTCGCTTTAGGCAAAGCTGATCGGTCGGTTGGCTGCAAATAACCCCGAAACCCCCGACCTGGCACCTCTGTGAAGTGGCGCACGACGTGCGCAGCCCCCAATTGAATATTCTGCGAGGCACTACGACGGGGGAAGCTGTCCGATCGGCGGGCGGCGAAACAATCTGAACAACAAACGCGATCTGCCCACTGGTCGCAACAATCCGGACGAACGGACGGGCCAGGTGCGATTCGACGACCGCGGTAATGCCGTGTGGGAAACATGGCAGGGCCGGCGGCTCGAGCATCCTGCGCTCGCGCTCGCAGAGGATCAGCCGGCGCGCGACGGCCACAGGGCCAACTCAAGTGGACTACGCAGCGGCTACGACCCCTACGACAGCGGCGCGCTCGGAAGGAACGGCCAACGTCGCAGCAAGAACCTGCGCGCACTTTCGAAATGGATTGAACTGCAGAGAAGTCGCGGCGACTGAACGGGCGGTCGCGTCCGCGCACGGGGCGCACGATCAGTGCGCGTGCCCGATCTCGATGAGACGAATCTTCGGTGCGTGCGTCAGCCGGTAGAAATGCCTGAGCGCGCGTACCAGGGCCTCGCAACGCACGCGGCGGCGCTGCAGGAAGCGATCCTCCAGCACGCGACAGAAGCGCGCCGCGTACCGGTTGGCCGAGGCATACAACTCCCTCTTCTGTCGCGTGAGTGCGCTATCGACGCGGGCGCGCTCGAACAACCAATGATGCAGCCGTTGCGGAAAGCGACCCGCTTGCTGCGCACCGAGCAGAAAAAGCGTGATGGCGTATTTATCCACCTCCGCCTGCACCTCCAGCTCGTGGATCGACACCGGCCGGTCGAATCCCGCATTCCACGCCAGGTACTGGAAATGGCTGACGCCCTCGAGCGCCGTCCAGAAGTCCGCCAGGTTGCCGAGGTGAAGCGCTTGCAGCGGGTCGTGCCAGCTCAGCCGCTGGAGCACGCGTTGATCCACATACAGTGAGACGCGCACGTCGTCGCCGTCCTGCCGGACGAGCAACTCCTCCTCCGAGTCCTGCCTGATCGCCGTGAGATTGTCGCGCCCCAGTGCCCTGCGATCCGTGACCAGGAAATCGCGGACGTCGTGCTCGAGCGGGATGTCGTAGATCCGGCCGAGCGATTCCTGCAACTGGCGCAACAGCATGTCAGTGCTGAAACGCGCTGCACGCGCTCGGTGACGGCTCGACGCCCAGCTTGCGCAGCAGGGCATGCGCGCGGCGGCTGCCGGTCTTCATCCAGATCTCGTACAGCCGCAGGATGTCGCGATCGGTGTGCGTGTGCGCCATTTCGCTCACTTCGTTGAGCGCATCCACGACGCGTTGAAACTTCTGCGCGAGCTCGGTGAAGACACCGGCCAGCGCCTGTCCGCGGCCGCGACCCAGGATGTCGCCAAGCGATCCGTAGGCACGACCGCCCATCGCGATGTGGTAGTCGATATCGATGAGCTTGCGCGCGAAACTTCCCGCAAAGAAACCGGCGATGAACAGCGACACGTCACCCAGGCGCTGCAAGGCGCGATTGCGTTCTGCGGCGCTCGTTGCCTCAAGCGCCTCGGCCAGCATCACCACCAGTGGCTTGATCCGAACGCCCTGCGGTGTTCGCTCATAGAGCGCGTCGGCGCGGGAGAAGAGCGTCAGCAGATTGACGACGTAATGCTCGGTGTGGTCCCGCACCGCAAGCTTCTGGCGCGACATCGCCGCGTGCAGCGCGTCGCGGAAAAACTCCTGCAGGTTGCCGATCGCGATAACTCTGTGTCGCGAGCCGTCGTGCGTCATTGAAGTCGCACCTCCGTAGGTTGACGTTGCGCCGGTCCGGCCGGCAAGACCGTGAAGTCCTGCGTAACATCAGTCGCCTGTTGCGTCGCTTATAGCGAAGCACCGCACAATTTTGCAAGGTGATGAATTGGCAGTAGAAAGAGGCGAGTGCTAAAGGGCTCACAGATCGGTTATCGTGCAGCCGGCCCGCAGAAAGCAGTCGCCCCGAATGACAAGAATCGCTCCCGCGTGCTCGGCCTGACTCGCTACCAATGGCTGGTGATTGCCGCGGCATGGCTCGGCTGGGGCTTCGACGTCTTCGATGCGCTGCTCTTCAATTTCGTCGCGCCGAACTGCATTCCCGTGCTGCTCGATCTCGCGCCCGGCAGCGCCGAAGCTCGCAGCGCGACGCTCTACTGGACGGGCGTGATCACATCGATCCTGCTGGTGGGCTGGGCGCTGGGTGGCGTGCTGTTTGGATTGCTCGCGGATCGCATTGGCCGCCAGCGCACGCTCCTGATCACGATCCTGGTGTACAGCGCTGGCACCGGGCTGTGCGCTGCCGCCAACGACATCTCGCACCTGATCGCATTCCGCGCGCTCGCGAGCCTCGGCATCGGTGGTGAATGGGCTGTGGGCGCGGCACTCGTCGCCGAATCCGTGCCCGAATCGCGGCGCATCGAAGCCGGGGCGATTCTCTATACCGCGTCGCCACTGGGATTCGCGCTCGCCGGATTCCTGAACTACCAGATCGCCGGCGTGTGGCTGGTGGATTCGCCGGAGTCGTCGTGGCGCTTCGTGTTTCTCTCCGGCCTGATCCCGGTGGCAGCGGCGATCGGCGTGCGGGTGTTCCTGCGTGAGTCGGACCGCTGGCAACAGGCGGCGCGCGAATCAGTTGCACCGCCGCTCAGCGCTCTGTTCGCGCCCGGCATACGCGCCAGCACATTCAGCGGGCTTTTCACCGCGGTGATGGCGCTGCTCGCCTGGTGGAGCTGCAACGCGTTCATCCCGATCCTGGCGTCCAGCCTGGCGCGAGATGAAGCTCTTGCGGGCGGACTTGATGCAGCCGCGACCACGGCACTCGTCGAAGCATGGAAGACCCACGCGGCCAACTGGTTCAGCGTCGGCGCGCTCGCCGGTACGCTGCTCGCGATCCCGGTCGCGAAGCGATTCGGCCGGCGGATGATGTTCGCCGCCTACTTCGCCCTTTCACTCGCCGCGATACTTGCGAACTTCGGCCTCGACATTCCGTCCGAGTGGCGAATACGCGGCTATTTCGCCATCGGACTCGGCGTGTACGGAATCTTTGCAGCGTTCACGTTCTACCTGCCGGAGCTTTTCCCGACACGACTTCGCGGCGCCGGCGCGGGCTTCTGCTACAACCTGGGTCGCATCGTGACCGCCGCCGGGCCGTTCCTGGTGGGCGCTGTAGCGATGCGGGCTGGCGGCTCCTCCGCCGACCTGCTCGACACGCTGCTGTGGGTCGCCGCGATTCCCGTCATCGCGCTGGTGGGAACTCGCTGGATCGTGGAAACAAAGGGGCGGCCATTGCCGCAATAGGAACACTATGTCTCTCACGCTCGTCATCGGCAGCAAGAACTACTCATCGTGGTCGCTCAGAGCGTGGATATTCCTCAAACACCTCGGGATTGAGTTCGATGAGCGCATGCTGACGCTCTACTCCCCGGAGTTCTACGAGGAGATCGGCAAGATCAGCCCGGCGCGCCGCGTGCCGGTGCTTCTGGACGGCGATCTGCGCATCTGGGATTCGCTGGCGATCTGCGAGTACCTGGCGGAAAAGACCGGCCGCGGCTGGCCGAAGGACACCGCGGCACGAGCGCACGCGCGCGCGATCAGCGCGGAGATGCATTCCGGCTTTCAGGCGCTGCGCGACGCGTGCCCGTTCAATGCGCGCGCCCGCAATCGTCATGTGCCCCGGACACCCGAGCTGCTGGCAAGTGCGCGACGCATCGACCAGTTGTGGGAAGACTGCCGGCGCCGCTTCGGCCGCGGTGGCCCATGGCTCGTCGGTGAGTACTCGATCGTCGACGCGATGTACGCACCGGTCGTGCTGCGCTTCAACACCTATGGCGCCGACCTGTCGGCGCCGTCGCGCGATTATGCCAACACGGTGCTTGCGGATCCGCCGCTCGTCGACTGGCTGCGCGCCGCCGAGTCAGAACCCCATCGGGTGGAAGCCATCGATGCCATCGGCCGTTAGGAGCGATCACCACGGCAGTGGCTTGCCATCGTAGGTGAGAAACCTGCCGGAGCTCGCGTCGTCGAGCTCGGCAATGCGCTGGCGCAATCCGTGCACGCTTTCCTCCACCCGCTGCGGCGCTTTGCTGCCGCCCATGTCGGTGCGCACCCAACCGGGCGAGTAGAGCCCGATTCGGATGCCGCGCGGAGCCAGATCACGCGCCAACGACGCCATCGCCATGTTCAGCGCGGCCTTTGTGGTCCGATAGGCATGAAAGCTGCCGGAGGTCTCCGCGATGGAGGCCATGCGGCTCGTGATGGCAACGATCTTCCTCTGCTCGCTCGCGGCGACGTGCTCCACGAAAGCCTCGGCCATCTTGAAGGGCGCAATCGTGTTGACGTTGAAAAGCTGCCGCCACTTCGCGAAGTCCATGTGGCCGAACAGTTGTCCCGGGTCGTGGTCGACCCCGGCTCGCGGCCCGTACAGGCCGGCATTGTTGATCAGCACGTCGATCGGCTGGCCGCGCAGATTCTTCGCCAGACCGTCGATCGCCTCCAGGTCGCTCACATCCAGCGGGTGAGCGCAAATCGATCGGCCCGCCGAGGCGATGGCTTGCAACGCCAGCGCGGCTGCCGGATTGCGGCAGCAGGCCAGCACCGACCAGCCCTGCTCGGCATACTGCCGGACGAATTCGAGCCCGATCCCGCGGCTCGCGCCTGTCACCAGCACTGTGGGCATGCGGAATTGTACAATCCGCGCCCAATTGCCTTCACGTCGGGGCCCTGCCATGCGAATGTCGTGCCTGCTTGCCACCCTTCTGCTGCTCGCCGCCGGCACCACGCTGGCTGAGGACGCGAGGCCATTCACGGTCGATGACCTGGTGCGACTCGATCGCGTATCCGATCCGCAAGTCTCGCCCGATGGGCGTTACGTCGTTTTCACGGTGCGCGAGACCGACTTTGACGCGAACAAGGGCCGCACCGATCTGTGGCTCCTCGACCTCGATGCCGAAAAGCCGGAGCCACGGCGTCTCACGCAGCACGAGGCCAACGATTCCAATGGCCGCTGGTCGCCTGACGGCGCGAGCATCTATTTTACCTCGACCCGCTCGGGCAGCTCGCAGGTATGGCGGCTCACACTCGCAGGCGGCGAGGCAATGCAGGTCACGCGTTATCCAGTCGATGTCAACGCATTCAAGGTCGCACCGCGCGGTTCACGGCTCCTCGTGAGCATCGAGGTCTTCGCGGATTGCGCCGATCTCGAGTGCACCGCGAAGCGCCTGGAACAGAACGAAAAGTCTCTCGCCAAAGGCCACACGCACGATCGGCTGTTCGTGCGCCACTGGGATACCTGGAAGGATGGCCGTATTGCGCAGCTGTTCTCGATCGGCCTCGACGCCGAGGGCAACGTGCAGGGCGCGCCGGTGAGGCTCACCGCCAGGCTCGATGCGGATGTGCCTTCCAAGCCGTTCGGCGGCGACGAGGAATTCAACTTCAGTCCGGACGGCACGCGCGTCGCGTTCGCCGCGCGAATCAAAGGCAAGGACGAACCATGGTCGACGAATTTCGACGTCTATGAGACGACCGCCGATGGCGGCGGCGAGCCGCGCAACCTGACCGCCAGCAATCCGGCCTGGGATACGCAGCCGTCGTACTCGAGCGACGGCCGCTCACTCGCCTGGATCGCCATGGATCGGCCGAAGTTCGAAGCCGACCGATTCCATCTGGTGCTCATGGATCTGAAGAGCGGCAACGTGCGCAGGGTCACCGAGGACTGGGACCGCTCGATCGATCGCTTCGCTTTCTCGGGCGACGGCAAGCGCATCTTCGCCACCACCGATCACCTCGGACAGCATGCGCTGTGGTCGATCGACCCACGCAGTGGCAAGCCGACTCTGTTCCAGTCACAGGGACAGGTCACGGACTTTTCCGTCGGCCCGCAACAGGTCGTGTTCGCACTTGCCGGTCTGGGCGCGCCCGCCGATCTCCATGGCATCAACGTGGACGGCGGCCGCTCTCATCGCCTCACGCACTTTAACGCTGCGCGGCTCAACAGCCGGATGCTCGGTTCATTCGAGCAGTTCAACTTCGCCGGATGGAACGGCGAGACGGTTCACGGCTATGTGATGAAGCCCGCGGGGTTCGTCGAAGGCGGCAAGTACCCGATCGCCTTCATCGTCCACGGCGGCCCGCAGGTGAGCTACGGGAACCAGTGGAGCTATCGCTGGAACCCACAGGTGTACGCGGGCGCCGGCTACGGCGTGGTATTCATTGATTTTCACGGCTCGCCCGGCTACGGCCAGGCGTTCACCGATTCGATCAGCGGCGACTGGGGCGGCAAGCCGCTGGAAGACCTGAAGATAGGCTTCGCAGCGGCGGTCGCGAAATACTCCTGGCTCGATGGTGAGCGTGCCTGCGCGCTCGGCGCCTCATATGGTGGCTTCATGATGAACTGGATCGCCGGCAACTGGAGCGACGGGTTCCGCTGCATCGTCAATCACGCCGGCATCTTCGACAACCGCGGCATGTATTACCAGACCGAGGAGCTGTGGTTCGAGGAATGGGAGAACGACGCGCCGCAGTTCGAGAAGCCGGAGAACTATGAGAAGCACAATCCGGTCAACCACGTGCCGAGCTGGCGCACCCCGATGCTGGTGACGCACGGCGAACTCGACTACCGCGTGCCATACGCGCAGGGAATCTCCGCGTTCACGGCGCTGCAGCGTCGCGGCATCGAGAGCCGGTTGCTCGTCTTTCCCGACGAGAATCACTGGGTGCTCAAGCCGCACAGCAGCGTGCAGTGGCACGGCGAAGTGCTGGCGTGGCTCGACAAGTGGCTGAAGCAATGAGCGCCGCCTCTTCGCCCCCTCTCCCGCTTGCGGGAGAGGGTCGGGGTGAGGGTCCTCTCCCTCACCCCGCAAGCGGGGAGAGGGTTGGGGTGAGGGGCCGGGGTGGGGGCCGCGCGCTGGCGCTCTTCGCCATCGCATTGCTGGCCGCAGGCTGTACCAGCAACGTGAAGCTGCGCGATGAGGAGCTCGCGCGGATCGATGAGTGGCTGCCCGGCGTCTACGACAACCGCCCGCAGGTCGACGACGACCTGGCGAAGAACGCCACCGATATTCACGCGCCCATCGACCTGGTGATATTGCCGGTGTCGGCGCAGATCATCGGCAAGCATGTCTTCTACATGGAGTCGCGCAATTCGATGAACCCGCGTCGCGTCGTCGATCAACGCCTCTACAGCTTCGAGTCGAGCGCGGACAAGAAAGCCATCGTCCAGACGCTGTACCGGTTCAAGGAACCGGACCGCTGGGCGGGTGGCAAGCGGCGCGCGGATATCTTCCGCAGCATCGTGCCCGACGACTTGAGTTCGGCCTCCAGCTGCGTGATCAAGTGGGAGTTCGACGGCTTGCGCTTCATCGGCATCAGCTCGCCCTCCAGCTGCCGCGCGCCGGCCGAAGCGGGCGTCAGCAGTTTCCTCGAGTTGCGCTTCGAGCTCGAGCCGCATGAGCTGCGGATGTCGGAGCGTTCACTCGACGCCGCCGGCAACGTGCTGGTCGGCCGCCGCGACGATCCGTTGCTCCGTTTCCGCAAGCTCGCCCACGAGCCTGAATAGGACGTCGGGTTCGGTGAGGTCCTTTCAAGACCGTCGAAAACAGGGCTCGTCGCCTGCGACGAGCGGGTATGCCATGGACGGCAGACCCTGGCTGGCGCGCGCAGCAGGACGCGAAGCGCAGCAAGTTTTCGTTGGATAGTCGGCGCTCTTGAGAGGACCTCCCGAACCCGGCGACGGCATTTTTCGCAAGGGTTGATTCAGGAAACGTGCGCGATCAGCTCTCGTACAAGCGCCACGCGGCCTGGTAGCTGAGTCCGAGAGTCAGGATGCGCGTCAGCAGGTCGTCGTACGTGACGCCGACCGATAGCGCGGACTCGGCGAAGTCCTCTTCCCTGGCAAGGTTCGGATTCGCGTTCGCTTCCAGCACGAACAGGCTGCCGTCGGGCCTAAGGCGGAAATCCATGCGCGCGTATCCCGAAAGATGCAGAGCCTTGTAGATGCGGCGCGATAGTCTCCCCATCTGGTCCACCACCGCAGCCGAAAGATCCTGCGCGGCTTTGGTGGTGATGCCGTACTTCTGCTGATAGCGCTTGTCCCATTTCACTTTGCGCGTGGCGATCGCGGGCAGTGATTCGGGGAGCGAGCCGAACACCATCTCCCAGACCGGAAACGTCGTGAGCCGCCGGTTGCCGAGCACGCCGACGTAGAGCTCGCGGCCCCCGATGTACTCCTCGACCAGCGCATCCGAGGTCGTCTGCTCGTGGATGAACTCGACGCGCTCCTCGAGCCGGACGACATCCTCGACCACCGAAGCCTGCGCGATCCCCAAGCTCGCGTCCTCGGTCGCGGACTTGACGAACATGGGGAATCGCAGGCGCTTCGGCAGCTTGAAGCGCTGTCCGCGCACGAACACGGTGAACTGCGGCGTCGGAATGCGGTGATAGGCGAGCAGCTGCTTGCTCAGCACCTTGTCGCGCGAGAGGAGGAGCCCGCGAGGATTGCAGCCCGTGTACGGCTGGCGCAGCAGCTCGAGGAACGCCACCACGTGCTGGTCGTAGGTGACGATACCGTCGAATTCCTCCAGCAGATTGAAGACGATCTGCGGTTTCCACTCCGCCACTTCGGTGCGCAACGCGCTCAAGTTGTCGCGCACGCCGAGCGGCTTGACGTCATGGCCCAGTATCTTGAGCTGGTTGATGACGTCATACTCCGTGCGCCACTCCTCGATCTCCTTCTCGCTGTGGCCCGCGAGGCTGTCCGGAGGCACCAGGCTCTCGTGCATCACGACCAGCGTGCGCAGAGGCTTCATAGCACGTGGCGGCCGGCACTTCCGATGAGATGAAGACGCGCGATCCTGCGCACCAGGCGCTCGACACGGGGCCGCGCGACACGCACCGGGTCACGCGCGTAGAGCCCAAGCGCTTCGCAGCGTTCGATCAAGAGCCTGAGCACTTGATGAACGAGGTACTCGCTGGCATCGAGATGCTGCGCCACCGAGCGGCAGAGCGGCTGCTTGAGCTGCCGGATCAAGGTCGCGGCGCGCATGCGGCGCCCGGTCGCCGGCCTTGGGCCAAACACGCGCAGGATGTATTCGTCGGCCAGGTGCGGCATCGAGGTCACATTGCGCGTCTGTCTGGAGCGGTAGTGCTGGCCCAAGGTGCGGCGTTCGAGCCGCGCGGGTTCAATCTGAGCGCGGCTGCGGACTGGCGGCACGACGCCTTTCAGCTCCTGCATGAGTTCGTCGACGTAGCGGAGTTTCTCGAGC
The DNA here is from genome assembly GCA_036515135.1 of Steroidobacteraceae bacterium. Lineage (GTDB taxonomy): Bacteria > Pseudomonadota > Gammaproteobacteria > Steroidobacterales > Steroidobacteraceae > DATBVX01. The sequence goes on along the minus strand of DATBVX010000311.1, from coordinate 9,797 downwards.
GCCGGCCATCCTTCGTAGGAATGCTTCCATGACGCGCGTGGCTTGAGCCACACGGCAAATGTCTCGGCGAAGTCCTCCGCGGGATGACTCTGCGCGTACCAGGCGCCAAGATGCTGCACGAAGCGCCGGCTCCCGGGCCGCGGCCGGTAACTGTCCGGATAACGCAGCGATGCCGGTCCGAACACCTCACGCCAGCGCCGCCGGCGACGCAGGCGATACGCCGAGTCGATTGCGTGTCCCGCCTCGTGCCGCAGGATGCGCATCAGCCAGTTGGTGTTGCCGCCTTCGACCTCGCGCATCATGCGCCGCTCGAGGCGTATCAGGCGGCGATGCGACAGGTAGAACGGAATCGCGATCCCCGGCACGCCGTCGGGCGAGAACCACTCCGCGGCCAGCCAGCAGTGCGGCCGCAATGCGAGTCCTTTCTCCTCAAGCTCGGCATACAGTCTGCGGATGCAACGCTCGACCGGCGTGCCTTCGATCCGCAAGTTGAGATCGCACAGGCGCTTTTTGAGCAGCTGGTCATCGGTCAGACGCGCCCACGACGGCGCGGGCTTGCGGCCGCGCCGGACGCGAGGCGAGGAATGAGCGCGAGCGGGCGCCATGCTCTTGAGTGTTGTGTAGGCCCGGAACGGCGGCCCGCGAGATGTGGGTCGCGCCGGAATGGTACCAAAAGAGGAACTCGGTGGGTGTCCCGCGCTCGCAAGGTGCCGTCCTCTTTGGCGTCGGGTTCGGTGAGGTCCTTTCAAGACCGTCGAAAACAGGACGTTTTCGTCGGAGCCTCCAGGGACGGATTTACGGCGTTCTTGAAAGGACCTCCCGAACACGGCGCCTCTGATCTCGACGGCACCTTGTGAGTCGGGAACGAGGTCAGCCGGCCGCCATCCGCTCCAGCGCCGCGGCTAGCAGGCGGTCCGCGAATTCCTCGATCAACTCGCGCTTGAGCAGCGCGTTGCGCCAGCCCGGCGGAATTCCGCCAACCCCGTAGAGCGCACCCGCCAGCTGACCGTAAACCGCCCCGGTCACGTCGGCATCGAGGCCGAAGTTGACGGCGAGCAGCGCCCCCTCGCGGAAATTGCTCGAGTGATTGAGCGCCCACAGCGCGATCTCGAGCGCTTGTGCCGGACCGCCGGCGGCGTCGATGTCCGTGGATTTCTTGTTGCGGAAAGACTCAGCGGCGATCGCGGCAACGTGCTCCCTGAACGGGAACTCGTCCCACAGCCCCGGCACCGGCGAATAGTACGACTTGAGAAGCTGCTGGCGACCGACACCCTTCAGGGCCCCGACGACAAGCGCCGCGAGATAACGGCAGGCATCGAGCACGTCGGGTGATTGGTGCGTGGTGCGCGCCGCCTCGGCCGCGTGCCTGACGGCCTCGCGTGCATCGGCCAGGAAATAGAGCGCCACCGGGGCAACCCGCGACAACGCCTCCTTGTCGAGCTGCGCCGGATCGTGAGAACCGGAAAATGCTTTACCCGACCAGCGAGCCGTAGCCAACGCCTTGGCGACGCTGGCCGTGATGCCGACACACTCACCGGTACTCGTCAGGTGAGCCTCGCGTTGCCAGCGCTGGTAGCGGGCGACCTGGTCGGCGGCATCGAATCCAGTGCACTCGGTGAGGCTCTCGGCGAGACACAATGCCATCGCCGTGTCGTCGGTCCACGCGCCGCGCGGCAACTGAAACGGCCCACCGCCGATCATGTCGCTCGCGGGCGTGAACGAACCCGGCTTGCGGTATTGCACCGAAGTTCCCAGCGCGTCGCCGATGGCGAGGCCCAGCAATGCACCGCGGAAACGATCCCGAAGGCTGCGGGCGGCAGCCAGTTCCTCGGCAGCAAACGTCGAGCTGCTCACGGTCCGCCAGCGGCGCACGAACTCATGCTGCGCGGGGGTTTCCGGCGTCGCGGGCCAGTGTTCTGAACGCGCGTTCGCGCGCCACAACGAGTTGAGGTGTTGAAGCGCGACATCCGCAGTCATGCCGCGATCGATGAGATGGCAGCCGAGTACCGTTCCCGTACGACCGATCCCGGCATGGCAGTGCAGATAGACACAATGACCAGCCGCCAGCGCGCTGTCGAGATACTCGAGGATCTCGCTCATGATCTCGGGCGCCGCGGGGATAGAGTGGTCCTTGATCGGCTTGCGCGCGTAAAGCACCTGGCGGCCGCCTGACCGCGGCTCGGTGGGCAGCAGTTGCTCGTAGGCCGCGAGCTCTCCCGATTCGGTCAAGTCGAGAAAACACGTCACTCCGGCCGCGAGCAACCGGCGCAGCCGCTCGAGCGTATCGGCGCGCGACGCCGACCCGGGATATTCGCCGGCCAGCAGCCGGCCCGCCTCGACCCAGTAGGAGTTGGGCAATGGTGGCGGTGGACGATTCGCTGCGTCCGGCGTATTCACGGCCTGCACGTCTATTCGGCGACTGCCGCCCGTTCGTCCGCCTCGTCAGCAGCGCTCGCGCCGCTCATCAGCCGGCGGAGCTCAAGCTGATCGAAGGGGAAGACATCGGGGTCGGCGAGATGCGAGGTCACCACGTTGCGCAGACTGTTGGCGATCGCTTCCAGCCGGCCCGGGTGGCGGCGTTCCCATTCGGCGAGCATCTGCTTGATCGCGACGCGCTGGAGATTGTCCTGCGATCCGCACAGGCGGCAGGGGATGATAGGAAACGCGCGCGCATTCGCATAACGTTCGATGTCACGCTCGGAAGCGTATGCCAGTGGCCGGATCACGATGTGGCGGCCGTCCTCGGACAGCAGCTTCGGCGGCATCGCCTTCAACTTGCCGCCGAAGAACATGTTGAGAAACAGCGTCTCGATCATGTCGTCGCGATGGTGGCCAAGGGCGATCTTGGTGATGCCATGCTCGCGCGCGTAGCGATAGAGCGCCCCGCGGCGAAGCCGCGAGCACAGCCCGCACATCGTCTTGCCCTCGGGGATCACCCGCTTCACGACTCTGTAGGTGTCCTGCTCGATGATGTGAAAAGGCACGCCGAGCGCGCCAAGGTACTCCGGCAGAACATGTTCCGGAAACTCTGGCTGCTTCTGATCGAGGTTGACCGCGACGAGGTCGAAACTCACGGGCGCGCTGCGCTTGAGGCTCAGCAGCAGGTCGAGCAGCGTGTAGGAATCCTTGCCGCCCGACAGACACACCATGACGCGGTCGCCCTCCTCGATCATGCGAAAGTCCGCGATCGCCTTGCCGATGAGCCCCCGCAAGCGCGCGTGTAATCGGCGCGTGTTATTGGACTGACTCTCGATCTTCATGCCTGGGCAGCCTGTATTGGAACGGCCGGTGCGCGGAGCCGGATCATACGCAGGACCCAACCCGCCGCAAGCGCCGCGAGCACGTGCTTGAGCGTGTGCCCGCTCAGGACCTCACCCACCTGGTAAATTGCGGCATCGAACACCTCGGCGATTCTCGCCAGGCCGAATATCCCGATCACGACCCACAGGTCGCGGCCGCGCGTATAGCGACCCGGCCGTCGCGCCAGCAACACGATGGCGACGACCGCCAGCAGCTGCAACAGCAGATACGGTACGACGTTGCCGTGACCTGCGAGCTCGCTGAATCGCCAGTAGATCGCCGACGCCCCGCCAGCGATCAGCGCCGGGAGAATCAGAGGTCGCGCCGCACGGGCTTCCAGATGATCGGACAGCACGGCGATCGGCAATACACTCGTGGCCAGCCCGATCGGCAGTCGATCCCAGAGCAGGCGCGCGTCGTCCGGCGCCAGGTGGTAGTACGCCGAACCGACGGCCGCGAGGATCGTCGCGCCGAAGAAGCTCGCGTAGCCCCAGGCTTCGTCACGCTCCGCGAATACGCCGGGCCGTTTGAAAACGTCGATCAGACCGACCAGTCCGACGATGCCGATGGGCACGTTTGACACCACGTTCCAGAAGTTGATGACACCGAGGAGCTCGCGTGCATCCGCAAACGCGTGATACCACTGCGGTTGTGGAATGGCTGGCAGCAGTAACGAGCCGATGACGCAGAGGAGAAGTGCGCCGGCAAATACGAGGCGCGGCGAGTTCATTCGAGCGCGAAGCTGTAGGAAGCCCAGAAGCTCTCCCAGTCGACGTCCTTGCAGCCCTTGCAGGGCCGCAGGTACACGGAACGGATGAGCCACATACCGGGCTGCGCAAGGGTGAAGCGCGCGACCCCTCGCGCATCGGTGACCGCATTGAGTTTTGTCAGCGCGCCGTCGGCGCCCCGGTGCACGGCGAACACCGTCGTACCGCCGAGCGGTTTGGTGTCGAACAGCAGCTGCACGATCTGTTCCCCGCCGGGTTGAAGCGTGAACGGGTTCTGCAGCAGCACGATCTCGAACTGCGCACCGGTGAAGCGGTGATGCAGGTCGGTCTCGTTGTCGGCCCCAACGCGCCCGAGGAGCTTCAGGAATCGCCAGTAGCGCTCGCGCTCGGTGGTACGTTGCGCGCGCAGCCCGACGATCCCTTCGTGATCGAGATACTGATTGAACTCTTCCGCGGGCATCTCGACGTTCGCCGCTCCACGCACGAGCGTGAACAGGAATGCCCCTTCGCTCGTCAGATTGTCCGCGAACACGGGCTTCAGACCTTCGGGTGTGCTCGCGGCCAGGTTGCGCACGTCGTCGCGAAGTCTGAGCTCGAAGCGCTCGGTGCGCTCGATCTCGTGCGCCTTCTCTTCCTCTGCAGCGAGCCACTCGCCCATGTTGAGGCGCACCACCAGCCGCTCCCCCGGCGCGAGATGGTAATTGTCCGCCTGCAACCAGTAGTCGTGCGCGTCCACGGGTGCGGACGGGAACGTCGCCGTCGCAGCCAGCGCGGCGAACATCGCAAGGCGCGCTGTTCGTAAGGTCACTGGGCGTCTCAGGCTGTCGTCTCGAGGTACTTGGTCTCCAGATACCGCAGCGATGCGGCCGCCGACGCCGGCTTGCCCGTCGCGAGCTTCATCAGCTCCTGGATCGACACCTTGGCGCCGAGCCCGTGAACGTTCTCCTGCAGCCAGCGAAACAGTCCGCCGAACTGACCCGCGGCGATCTCGTCATCGATCTGCGGGAGTTGCCCGCGGAGCGCGTCCCACAACTGCGCCGCGATAATCGCCCCCAGGGCGTACGAGGGAAAGTAACCGAATGAACCCACCGCCCAGTGAATGTCCTGGAGGCAGCCTTCGGCGTCATTGGTCGGGCGTGCACCGAACCGTTCCTCCATGAACGCGTTCCACGCCTCGGGGATGTTCCGGATCGCCAGCTCGCCGCCCAGGATGCGTTTCTCCAGGTCATAGCGCAACACGATGTGGAGCGGATAGGTCAGCTCATCGGCATCGACGCGGATCAGCCCCTTGCGAACGCGGTTCAGGTGCCGGTACAGGTTCTCGACCTCCCACTCGGGGCCGCTCACGCCAAAGTGCTTCTCGAGCAGCGGCTTGATGTAGCGCACGAAGGGGCGGCTGCGCCCGACGATCATCTCGAGCAGCAATGATTGGCTCTCCTCGAGCGCCATGCCACGGTCGCGGCCGACCGGTTGATCGCGCCAGTCCTGCGGCAACCCCAGGTCATACATGGCGTGGCCGCTCTCGTGCAGCGCTCCCAGCAGGCCCGTAAAGGGTTCCCCCTGATCAAAGCGCGTCGTGACGCGGATATCGCCGGGAACGCCCTCGGTGAACGGATGCTCGCTCTCATCCAGGCGACCGCGATCGAAGGGGAAGCCGATCGCCTTCATCACATCGACGACCAGCTGACGCTGCCGGGACACGCTGAACTTGCCGGCGAGCGACAGCGGCGGCTGGCCGGACTGCAGCTCGATCACTTCATTGATCAGACCGGGAAGCTTGCGCGACTGCGCCTTGAACATCGTGTCGATGTCCTGGGTCGTCATCCCGGGGCTGAACTCGTCGACCAGCGCGTCGTATGGCTGAAGGTTCAATGCCTGGCCAAGCAGCGCCGCCTTGTCACGCACCAGCGCCACAACTTCCTCGAGATGCGGCGCGAACAGCTCGAATTTGTTCTGCTGCCGAGCCTCGAGCCATTGCACCTCGGCCCGCGCCGTCGCGCGCGCCAGGCGCGAGATCAGCGTCTGTGGCGTGGCAATCGCATGGTCGCGCTGCCGGCGCATTTCGCGCAGGTTCGCGACGTGCCAGTCCTCAAGTCCCTGCGCATTGGCCTGCGCACGATCGAGCAGCCGCGTGACTTTGGGAGCGGTCAGCAGCGCGTGGTATTCGGTTTCGAGCGTAGCCAGCTGTTCGCCGCGCACTTCGGCGCTCCCCCGCGCCATCATCACCGCGGCGTCCCACCGCAGGAGCGACAGGGCGCCGCGAAAGGCGTGCAGGCGGCGGAATTCCTGTTCGAGTTGCTGATAGGGCGTGGCGGCCATGGTTCTGGTTCGTATGAATCAACCCGCGACGGTCATGCAGACACGCGCCCGGGATCGAATCGGCTGCCAACCCCTCACTGCAGAGGGCTTGCAGGTCGCCGTGATGCAAGGGTCAGTCGCGCGCCGCGGGCGTGGACAGGATGGCGCGGGATTCTAGCAGAGGGACCCTCGGCCCGTGCCCCATTTTTACGTTGCGGGCTTATGAATCAATAGCTTATCTAGCACGCCCGCGATTGACAGGGGCGCGGTCAGGAGGGTGCCGGGCGGGCGGATTCCTCGCGGACGTCGCGAACTGGCCCGCCGTCCCGAACCTTCTGGGTGCCTTCGACGATCACCGTCTCCCCGGCAGTCAGTCCCGATACGACCTCGACGAAGCCGGGCTTGCGGCGTCCGATCGTGATCTCGCGTTTCTCGGCGCGTCCTTCCTTGACGACGTACACGAACTGCTGGCCCTCCTCGGGCACGAGCGCCTGTTCGGAGATCAGGACCACCGGTGCACGCTTTTCCTTGAGTCGCACTGTCAGGAACATGCCCGGTTTGAGCAGCCCGTCGGAGTTCGGCAACTCCGCCCGCACGGCGACCGAGCGCGACGTTGGATCCACGCGCGAGTCGATGCTCGTCACCTGCCCCGTGAATTCGCGCTCGGGGTACGCGATGCTGCGCGCCGTGAGCGGCAAGCCCTCGACCAGCACCGCCAGGAACGCTTCGGGAACGGAAAAGTCGAGCTTGATGACCCGCGTGTCGTCGAGCGTGGTGATGATCGTGCCCGCGCTGATCAGGGTACCGACGCTCACGCGCCTCAAGCCGGTGCGGCCATCGAAGGGTGCGCGGATCACCGTGTCCGCAAGCCGCGACTCGGCGGTGATGACGCGCGCCTGATTCGCGCTCAGCGTTGAGGCGAGCTGCTCGAGTTGCGATTGCGACAACGCCCGCGTGGCGAACAACTCCTGGCTGCGCCGATACTGGCTCTGTGATTCGCTCAGCGCAGCACGTGCCGCGGCGAGTTCCGCGCGGGCTTCGACGCTGTCGAGCTCCACCAGCACCTCGCCGCGACGCACCTGCTCGCCCTCGCGAAACCGGATCGCCGTCACGAGATTGGAGACCTTCGACATGATCTCGACCGCCTCGTTGGCCTTCGCGGTTCCCAGGGCCTCGAGCTCGTAAGCAAAGTCCTCCTGGCGCGCGATCTCGGTCAGAACACCGACGGGCTGGTTGGCACGGGCCGCGCCGTCGGCGACGGGACCGGCCTGTTCGCCCCCGCAGCCACCGATCGCAAGCCCGGCCAGAACCGCAATGGCCAGACGGCCGCTGCGACGGAATATGCTCAAAAACATGCGAGTCCCGTGACAACGATGGGCGCGCGAGTATGTCATTGTTCTGTACACGAACGAAGCGCGGCGCCCGCGGCGGCTCCGCGTCATTCTTCAGGTACACTCCTCACCATGGGCGCGGAACGTGTGATCAAGAAGTACGCCAATCGGCGGCTTTATGACGCCACAGTGAGCAAGCACGTCACGCTCGAGGACATCCGGGCGTTGATCGTACAGGGCGAGAAGATCCGCGTGATCGAGGACAAAACCGGCGAGGACATCACCCGCCTCATTCTGTTGCACGTGATCGCCGAGCAGGAGCAGTTCGGCCGGCCGATGTTCTCCACCCCATTGCTCGAATCGATCATCCGCCTCTACGGCAATTCCCTGCAGGATTTCATGGCGCGCCACCTCGAAGAGAGCGTGGAGACGTTCCTGAACGGGCACGGACGGGAAGAAAGTGGATAGCGATTGACGGTTGACGGCAAGAGCGTCTCTCTTCACTGCCAACTGCCAACCCTCCTCGCACCTCACTCCCCCAGCTTCTCACTGAACCATTCTCCTATCAGCTTCAGCCTCGCCACTCGCTGGCTCGGCCTGCCCTCGCGGCTCATGCCATGCGAGGAGTCCGGGAATACCGCCAGCTTCGCGGGTTTCTTCAGCATCTTGAGCGCTGCGTAGAACTGCAGCCCCTGATCCATGGGCGTGCGGTAATCCTGCTCGTTGTGGATCACGAGCACCGGTGTCTGCACCTGATCGACGTGACTCAGGGGTGAGCGCGCCAGGTAGTCCGCGCTGTCCCGCCACGGGAAATCGCGGAACCAGTGCCTGACGAACCAGTAATTGAGATCCGACGTGCCGACAAACGTGTGCCAGTTGGTGACGGCGCGCTCGACCACGGCGCCCTTGAAGCGATCCGTGTGACCGACCGTCCAGCTCGTGAGAAGCCCTCCGCCACTGCCGCCCGCGACACCGAGACGGTCGGTATCCACGTAACCCCGCTGGATCAGGGCATCGAGCCCGGCCATCAAATCCCGGAAGTCATCGCCCGGGTACCGGTACTGGATGACATTCGCGAACTCGCCACCATAGCCCGTGCTGCCACGCGGATTGGTGATCAGCACCACGAACCCCGACTGCGCGAGCGCCTGGAATTCGTGAAAGAAGCCGCTGCCGTACATCGCGTGTGGACCACCGTGGATGTAGAGCACGGTCGGGTAGCGGTGCGCAGGATCGAAGGCGCGCGGCTTGATGACCCATGCCTGGATGCGCTGCCCGTCGAAAGCATCGAACCAGAATTCCTCGTACTCCGAAAATCCTCCGGCTGGCGCCAAATCGGCTCCGACGCGCGAGACTTTGCGCCACTCCTCTCCCGCGCCGGGCTGCAGGGGAAACGTGTAGATGTCGGCAGGTCGAGTCGGTGAGCTGAAAGTCGCGGCGACCTGCCCGGTGCGGCTCACGGTAAACTCGCGCAAATCGCCCTGGCGAAACCGGGTCAGCGGGGCGTAGTCGCCGCTTGCGACGTCCACTTCGTAGAGATGGTCCTGACCGCGATCGGCCGCGATGAACAGCAGCCGCCGCGAATCCGCCGACCACGCGATGCGCTCCCCTGCGCTGCGCGGCGCAGCGACATCCGCGAGCATGACCTCGCCGATGTTACGGTCGAAGTCCACGGCCAGCTGCCGGCGCTCGGTGCCGTCCGGGCGCATGACATACAGGTTCGTCACGGAACTGCTCAGCGGCGGCTCCCTCGCGTCGAAACCGGTGAACGCGATCCATTTGCCATCCGGCGACGGCAGCGGATCGTCGTCCGGGCCGGGATGCTGCGTCAGGGCCGTGGTCGTCGTGCCGTCGTCAACCGCGACGGCATAAATCTCCGAGTCGTCGGCGGCGTAATCCGCATCTTCGCGGCGCACTGCGCTGAAGTAGATGTGCTTGCCATCGCGCGACCACACCGGGTCGCCGGCGTCGAACTCCCCGCTGGTCAGCCTCTGCGCCGTCTGCCGCGGCCCACGATCGATGGCCACGATCCAGATCTGGTTGCGCTTGGGGCTTCGATATCCCGGCGCCCCATCGAAGCGATAGAGAAGCCGCTCGGTCACGAATGGCGGCTTGGCGCTCGCGTCCTCGTCAGCCTTGC
>DATBVX010000310.1:0-39200 GCA_036515135.1 Steroidobacteraceae bacterium | reverse complement strand
TGCGCGAGCGATTGTTCAGCGTGAAGCGTTGGATCGACCGGCCGACGCGGCTCTGTACGGTTTCAGGGCGTGCCTGCAGGATGTAGATCTTGCCCGTCTCCCCGTCCTTGCCCCACTCGATATCCATGGGGCAGCGGTAATGCTCTTCGATGGTCAACGCCTGGCGCGACAGCGTCACGATGTCATCATCCGTAATGCAGAAACGAGTCCGCTGCTCAGGTGCCACGTCGACAGTGCGCACGCGCTCGCCGCTGCCAGGTTCCGCGTATACGAGCTTTATGGCCTTGCCGCCGAGATTGCGTCGCAGGATGGACGCGCGACCGGCGCGCAACGCGGGCTTGTACACGTAGAACTCGTCGGGATTGACTGCGCCCTGAACCACGGTTTCGCCGAGCCCATAGGACGCCGTGATCAGTACGACGTCGCGGAAGCCCGAATCCGTGTCGAGGGTGAACATGACACCGCTTGAGCCGAGGTCGCTGCGCACCATGTGCTGCACGCCAACCGAGAGCGCGACATCGCCGTGAGCGAAGCCCTGGTGCACGCGGTAGGCGATCGCGCGGTCGTTGAACAGGGATGCGTATACCTCGTGCATGGCGCGCAGCAAGTGATCGCGGCCGCGGACATTGAGAAACGTCTCCTGTTGCCCGGCGAAGGAGGCTTCCGGCAGGTCTTCCGCGGTCGCCGAGGAGCGCACCGCGACCGCGATTTCGCCGCCGGCACTCATCTTCGCCCAGGCAGCCAGAACCTCCTGTTGCAGCGATTGCGGGAACGGCGTGGCGAGAATCCAGCCGCGGATCTGCGCGCCCGTCCGCGCCAGCTCTTCGACGTCGTCCACCTTGAGACCGTCGAGCGCGGTGGCGATGCGCCGCGAGACATCGCTCTGGCTCAGGAAGTCCCGATAGGCCTGCGCAGTGGTTGCGAAGCCGTGCGGCACGGAAACGCCGAGCGGCGCCAGATGGCGGATCATTTCGCCGATGGACGCATTCTTGCCGCCCACCAGCGGTACGTCGCGCATGCCAAGTTGATCGAACGACAGGATATAGGAAGTCAACGCAGCTTCTCGCTTGGCGCACTCACCGGGCCAGGATCGTGTGCGGCACTTGTGCCGAGCGGCACGGGAGTGGAACACTCTGCCGCGGGATTATCTCGGAGATGAATCGTCGTGAATCGCAGGACCGTCTTCTTCGTTTCCGACCAGACCGGTGTGACCGCCGAGACCATGGGGCACAGCTTGCTGACGCAGTTCGACGGCGTGGAATTCAGGCCGGTGACTCTGCCATTTGTCTCGACGCTTGACAAGGCAGAGGAAGCCGCGCGCCGGATCAATCTCTGCGCGCAGACCGAGGACGTGCGACCGATTGTGTTCAGCACGCTGGTGCAGGATGAATTGCGTGACGTAGTCAAGCGAGCTGATGGGTTGTTCCTGGATTTCTTCGACGCGTTTCTCGCTCCGCTGGAGGCCGAACTCGCTGTGCGATCCTCGCATACCAGCGGGCGTGCGCACAGCATGGCGGATCTCACCGCGTATACCACGCGCATCAACGCCACCAGCTTCGCGCTGGCGAACGACGACGGCGCGGGAGCGCGTGACTACGCACATGCGGATGTCGTATTGATCGGCGTTTCGCGATCGGGCAAGACGCCGACTTGCCTGTACCTTGCCCTGCAGTACGGCGTCTTTGCCGCGAATTTCCCGCTCACCGAGGACGAGCTCGAATTCGGCTCGCTGCCGGCGGCGCTGCGGCCGCATCAGCGCAAGCTCTTCGGTCTCACGATCAAGCCCGAACGCCTGCAGCAGATCCGCCATGAACGCCGGCCCGACAGCCGCTATTCATCGGCGCAACAGGTCCAATACGAGCTGCGCGCGGCGGAGGCGCTTTTTGAGCGCAGCGGCGTGCCCTTCCTGGACACGACCGAGTGCTCGATCGAGGAGATCTCGAGCCGCATCCTCGACCGGACGGGTATCGAGCGCCGCGTGCGACCATGACGCGCACGCGCGCGCAGAGCTGTGAGATGCGTCGCAGCCCGCCGGAAAGACTCACATTTCCCTGTGCTATATTCGGCTCATGGTCAGCGACCATCTGTGTGCGATCTCCTGGCGCGCGCGCCCCGGGAGTTTCGTGAGCCTGATGACGCTCTACGAGAGCAACTACGTCAGGCTCGGCTGGCTGCTGCACGAGCTCGATGCGATCGAGGGCAATCACGTGTCCCACGTGCCGGGCGACGTCGGGCTGCACTTGCGTGTCGGGGAACGCAGCCGGTTCACGACTACGCTCGACCTCACGTATGTGCTCGAGGACGACGTCGGGCCCGTGGTCATTCCCGACATGCAGATCCGCGTCTATCGCGACGCGCGCCTCGCCGAGGCGCACAGTTGCAGCGGCTGGCGGCGACACGCGCTGTTGCGCCACTTTCGCCACCCGGACCGCGAGCGGCGCAACCCGCGGCGCGATCTGGGCCGGCGCTGGGCGCGCAACGTGCTTCTCAACAAGTGGCTCGAATACTGCGCCGAACGCGGGCATCGCTTCGACGCCACGACCCGCTGCGTGCCGGGAACGAGTGACAGCATCGCCAGCGCCTGACCGCAACCAGCAAGCCCACGTTGAAGCTCCCCAAGCTGCCCTTCGTTCGTACCCAGAAGCCGCAGGAAGACGAGCGGCTTCTGCAGCTGTTCCGCAACCGGGCCGGACTCAAGAAGGCGCACGCTTCGCTCCAGGATGAGCTCTACGACCTCAAGGAGCGCCTGAAAAAGCAGGAGAAGATGACGGCCCGGGTGCAGGAGCAGCTCGACGGCGTCGAATCGCTGCTCGGCAATCCGGATGCGGGCTATCCTGCGCTGGTCTATTACCAGTTGCGCGGCCTGTGGCGCACGTGCAATGCGCAGCTGGTCACGTTCGCGAGCGAACTCGAGCGGCAGCAGGAAGATCGTGAACGGCGCCGGCAGATGTCCGAGTTCAATCAGCAGCTCAACGCGCGTGTGGCGGACGTGGACAGGCGGCTCGCCGAGGCCGGGGCCATCGTCGCTGAGCGGCAGCGAGTATTCGACGAGGTCGAGCAGCGCCTTCGCAAGCTCAACCGCTTCTGGCACTACTTTCAGCGGCGGAAATTTCAGCCGGAGGTGGCACGGGCGAGAGTCCCCCTGGAGGAGGCCCGGCGCGAGGTCGAGCGCATCCAGGAGGAGCGCCAACCGCTGACGCAGGAGCAGTGCCCGCCGTTTCCCGGTCTCGGCGTGGAAGGACGGCGCGCCATCAATCTGGCGACCATTGCCTACGCCCTGGTGATGGGTGCTCGTCTCAGTGGGCACGGTCTGGCACCGCGCGCCAAGGACGCAATGACGCGACGGGTGCAGGAGACCCAGTACGGTAACCATGAGGAATGTGCAGTGCTGATGGAGTCAATTGCGCTTGCCCTCGACGTGGTGACGTCTCGCAAGGAGATGGCGGGAGAGATCAAGGGCTGCGTCGAGCTGCTCAGAGAGGTCGCGCAGTACCGGGCCGATGGCGATACGGTGCCGCTCGCCGACTCGCTCGCAGGCGTCGTCCCCGCGACGACTTCGGGCCAGGGAGCTCTGGCGCTGTCAGGTCCGCAAGTACTTGCCGATGACTACTGGCACATCTACCAGGTGCTGCTGCGCTGAGGCGTCGAGGGATGAAAGGCCGCCGTGGTCGTCACCCGGCCGCGCGCCAGGTGTGCAATTCGGCGCCGCCACTGGTTGAGATCGTCGAACCACTCGTAAAACGCCGGCACCGCGAACAACGACAGCACCGACGAGAACGCCAGTCCGCCGATGATGGCGCGCGCCATCGGGGAGTAGGCCGGTCCGCCACCGCCCGCTCCGTCGCCGCCGACCTGCGCGTCGCCGATCGCCAGCGGCGACATGGCCAGGAGTGTTGTCAGGGTCGTCATGAGGATCGGCCGCAGTCGATCGCGACCCGCCTGGATGATGGCCTCGTTGCGGCTCATGCCGGCAGCTCGCAGATTGTTGATGTGCGCCACCAGCACGATGCCGATGTTCACGACCACTCCCACCAGGATCATGAGTCCCACCATGGACATGAATGTCATCACCGTGCCCGTGATCAGGAAGAACCAGTACATCCCGACGACGGCGAAGATGATCGACGTGAGAATCGACAATGGATGCAACGCCGACTCGAACAATGCCGCCATGACCAGAAAGATCACGGCCACGCCCAGCAGGATGGCCTGCATCATGATCTGCGCCGTCTTGTCATCGGTCTCGAATCCGCGGCCGAATTCCCACGTATAGCCCGCGGGCAGCGAGAACTGCTCCATCACCGGCTGCACGCGTTCCTTCACTTCGTCGAGCGTCGTGCCCTTCGCCAGATTGCCGGAGAGGATGACGGTGGTGAGCCGGTTCACGCGGCGGATCTCGCGCGCGCCGCGCAGCTGGCGGAATTCCGCCACGGCGCCAAGCGTGCTGCGCTCACCGGACGGCAGATAAAGCGGCAGCCGCGCCAGGTCGTCGAGGCTCTGGCGATCCGATTCGCGAAATGTGAGGCGCATGTCGACTTCCCGATCGGCGCCGCGGAACTCCCTGAGCTTGTCGCCGCGCATGGCCGCGGCCACCGTGGCGGCGACGTCCTGTGTCGTCAGCCCGAGCTGTGAAGCACGCTGTCGGTCGACAATGATCTGCACCTCTTCCTCGCCGTCGCGTGCTTCCGAGCGTACGCTTTCGAGCCCTTCAATTCCGCGCAATTGACGCGCAAGTTCGAAGCTCAATTCCGCGAGCTGTTCGGTTGAGTCACCGGACACCTGCAGACTGAAGCCCTCTCCAGCCTGCTGATCGAACTGGAAACTCGGTTTGCCGATGATGATCTCCGGCATTTCCTTGGTGATTGCATCCATGACATCCCGGGTCTGAAGCGGGGCGTCGTCCTCGTCGACGAGCGAGACGAACGTGCCGGCATCCTCGGGCCGGAAGAACGAATAGACGCTCTTGATCCCGAAGCGGCCGCGGTTCTTGTCGAGATACGACTCGACGGTACTTACTGCCGCCTCGACTCGGTCCAGCGGATAAGTGCCATTGAGGTGGTACACGATGAACAGATTCCGGCCGACCCCTTGCGGAAACATGTCGCTCTTGACGACCATCACGGGAATGACGGCCGAGGCAAGCACGAGAACGATGGCGAGCGCGGTCCACCACTTGTGTCGCAGGGTCAGGGCGAGGGTGCGTGCGTAGAATTCCTGCAACCGTCCAAGCAGCGTGCTGGCGCTGATGGGCGGCGGCGCCGGAAAGCGCGCGGCAAGCATCGGGATGATCGTCTGCGCCACCAGCAGCGAGGCCACCATGGCGACGACGATCGGGATGGTCACGTGAGCGAGAAAGACCGTGATCTCGACGCGTTCGCCGAACAGCAGGGGCAGGAACACCGCCACCGAGCTCGCGGTGCCCGCCAGGACCGCGACACCCACGTCGCGGACGCCGGCGTACGTCGCTTCGAGCGGGCGGTCGGGCGCGAGCTGCCGGTGACGAAAGACGCTTTCGGTGACCACCACCGCGTTGTCGACCAGCATGCCGACCGCGAGCATCATCCCCATCATCGACAGGATGTTGAGCGTGAGACCGAGGAAGTACATCGCCGACAAGGTGATAACGAGCGAGAACGGTACCGCCAGCGCCACGATGAACGTCGTCGGCCAGTCGCGCAGGAACAGGAACAGCACGGTGAACGCCAGCGCCGCCCCGATGAGACCGGCGGTTCTGAGATCCTTGAGCGAGGAGACAATGCTCTCCGCCTGGTTGTCGAAGTAGATGATCTCGATGCCCTGCATCTGTGGCAGTTCGCGCGCCCGCTCGATGACCTCCAGGGCTCGCCCTACCACGTCGACGATGTTGGCTTGGGTGGTCTTGTAGACTTCGAGGCCGACCGCCGGGCGATGATTGAGATGCCGCCCGATCGACAGCTCGGGCGCCAGCAGCTCGACGTCGGCGATGTCGGCGAGACGGACGTTTTCCTGCACCAGAAGATTGCGGACGTCGTCCACCGAGCGGAATTCGCCGATGGGGCGCACGTTCATGCGCTGGCCGCGCTCGGTGATCTGGCCCGCGCTCACCGAGAAGTTGCTGCGCTCGAGCAGCGAGCGTAACGCGCGCAGGTCCACACCGTGAGCGGCCACGCGGCCGGCATCGACCAGGATGCGGACCTCTCGCGGCTCGACACCCGCGAGCTCGACACGGGCAACTCCGTCGAGCCGCTCGAGCGGTCGCTTCAGATGGCGCTCGAGCGCGTCATAGGCGTCGGAAAGGTCCTGATTGGCCGCGATGCGGATCTTGATGACCGGTTGATCGCCGAACGAGCCCGCGAAGATGAGCATTCGATCGGCGCCCTGCGGCAGCTGGCTGCGCACCGAGTCGAGCTTGGTGCGCACTTCGAAACTCACGGCGTCGATGTCGGTGCCCCAGTCGAACTGGACCTGGATCTCCGACTCGTTCTCACGCGAGGTCGAGCGCAGCTCCTTGATGCCGCTCAACGTCGACAGCGCCTCTTCGATCGGGCGCGTGATCAGCTCTTCGATCTCTTCGGGAGTTGAGCCCGCATAGGGAATCGTGACCTGCATTCCCGGAAAGGCGATGTCAGGAAACTGCTCGAGCGGCAGCAGGCGCGTTGCGATGAGGCCAATCAGGGTGAGAGCGAGAAACACCATGACGGTGGTGACCGGCCGGCGCAACGCGACGTTGGTGTGAATCATGGGCGACTCGCCTGCAACGCTGGCGCTGTGGCCAGCGCTTCGCGTGGGTGCTCCCGCGTCATCAGTGAGTACACGACAGGAATGACCACGAGCGTCAGCAGCGTGGAGACGCTGATTCCGCCGATCACGGTGATGGCCATTGGCGTGCGTACCTCGGCGCCGTCACCGAACCCGAGCGCCATCGGCAGCAGCCCGAGCACCGTGCTGACCGTCGTGATGAGAATCGGGCGCAATCGCACGCGGCCCGCTTCGAGGATGGCGTGGCGACGGTCGAGTCCGCGGTCACGCGCCTGGTTGACCGCATCGATCAGCACGATCGCGTTGTTGACGACGATTCCGGCCAGCATGATCAGGCCGATGAGGGCCACGACGTTGATCGTCGTGCCGGTGAGGAAGAGCGCCCAGACCACGCCGATCAGCCCCAGGGGAATGGTGAAAAGGATGACGAAAGGCTGGACGAGCGACTCGAACTGCGATGCCATCACGAGATAGACAAGGAGCACCGCGAGCACGAGCGTGAACCCCAGCGAGCGGAAGCTCGCCTGCATTTCTTCGCTCTGTCCGGAAAGATACGCGCTGGTGCCGGGCGGCAGCGATACTTCACCGAGCATCCCCTGCAAGTTCTCGATGGTCGCGCCGAGGTCCTGACCGAGATAGCCCGCCGAAATCACGGCGACGCGCTCCTGGCCGATGCGACGCACCTCCGCGGGTCCGGACGCCAGGGTCACGGCCGCAACCGCGCTCAGCGGCACCGGGTGGGTGCTGCCGGGATTGACGATGAGGGCGCGAATCTCCTCGATCGATGCCGCTCGCGCGTCGACACTGCGCACGAGTACGTCGATCTGCTTGTCACGCAGACGGTAGCGCGTGGCCACCTCGCCGCGCACGCTCGTGACGACGCGGTCGGCGATGTCGCGCACCGCTAGACCGAGGCGCGTGGCACGATCCTGGTCGAAGACGATCTGGATCTCGGGATTGCCGATCTCGACCGTGGAGCGAATGTCCGTGTAGGTGCCCGCCGACTCCATTCGCTGGCGAACCTGCTCGGCCACGAGGCGCAATCGATCGAGGTCATAGCCGCCGATGACGACCTCGAGCGGAGTGCTGAAGCTGAACAGGGCGGGCCGACTGAACTGGTACTGCACGCCCGCCATCTGGTCTAGCCGCTCGCGCAGGGCGGTCATCGACGCCGCTTCCTCCGCTCGACCGGATCCTGGCACGAGCGTGACGCTGAGCTTGCCGGTGTTTTCTCCTGAATCGACCGGGTTGGCGTCGAGGCGGTTGCCGGTGCCGGCGACGGAGTAGGTGAGCGCGACACCTCCAAGTTCCTGGCTGGCGCGCTGCGCGCTCTCGACCACGCGATCGGTTTGCGCCAACGGCGTTCCCGGGGGCAGCCGCAGGTCGACGACGTATTCGCCTTGTGACAACTGCGGGATCAGTTCGGTGCCAAGTCGAGGCACCAGCGCCATCGAGAGCGCGAACAACACCACGGCGGCGGCTACCACCCTGCCACGGTGAGCGAGCGCCCAGTCGAGCACGGGCACATAGCGCTCCTCCAGCTTGCCGTACGCGGTTTGGGTCGCCCACACGAAGGGCGACAGGGCCCAGCGGAAGAAGCGCGATATGGCAGCAGTACCGCGGGCCATCGAGTACGTGACCCGGGTGACCCCGCGCGAGAAACGGCCCAAAGGCCGCTGTGAGACGCCATTGACCGCTGCGGCGGAGCTCCGGCCGGCGACCAGCATGGGGACGACCGTGAGGCCGACCAGCAGCGACAGCACTTGTCCATACGTAACGGTCAAGGCTTGGTCGCGAAACAGCTGGCCCGCGACGCCGCTGATGAACACCATCGGGAAAAACACCGCGATCGACGTCAGCGTCGACGCAATGACCGCCATCGCGACCTCGCTGGTACCGCTGCGCGCCGCTTCGGCCGGCGCCAGCCCGGCTTCGCGCTTGCGCGTGATGCTTTCGAGAATGACGACCGAGTTGTCGACGAGCATGCCGACCGACAACGCGATGCCACCGAGCGACATGATGTTCAGGGTCACGTCGGAGCTGTACATCAGCATGAAAGTGCCGATGACTGAAACCGGAATCACGATGGCCGTGATGAATGTTGCGCGGGCGTCGCGCAGAAAGAAATACAGCACGAGGATCGTCAGCAGCCCGCCCCACAGCGCGGCATCGCGCACCTCGCCTATGGCGGAGGCGATGAATGTCGACTGGTCGTAGACCGCCTTGAATTCGGTATCGCGCGGTGATGTCTTCGACAGGGCCTCCATGCGCGCATGCACGCCGTCGGCAAGCTGCACCGTGTTCGCGTCACCCTCCTTGTAGACGGCGAGCTCGATCGATTCGCGGCCATTGACCCGGATGACCGCTTCGCGCTCCTTGTAGCCGCGCGTCACCGCTGCGACGTCGCGCAGATAGACCGGTTGTGCATCGACCGACGCGATGATGGCGTTTGCCATCTCATCCACCGTCTGGAACTCGTTCAACGTGCGCACGAGAAAGCGCTGCGTACCTTGTTCGAGCCGGCCGCCGGACAGGTTGACGTTTTCGGCGCGCAGGCGCCGGGCGACCGTCTCGATCGAGAGCCCGAGCTGCGCCAGCTTCTGCTGATCAACGAATACCTGGATCTCGTCCTCGTAGCCGCCGCTCACCTTTACGGCGGCGGAGCCCTCGACGGCTTCGAGGTCGGGCTTGAGCCGGTCCTCCGCGAAGCGTCTCAGGAACTTGAGCCGTTCCTCGGGCGTGGCACCGAGATCGGCCGCATTCGGCTTCGATGTATCCAGCAATGCCAGCCGCATCACCGGTTCGCTCGATGGATCGAACCGGAGCAGCAATGGCCGCTCAGCTTCGAGCGGCAGCTGCAGCAGGTCGATCTTTTCGCGGACCTCGATCCCCGCGAGGTCCATGTCGGTGCCCCACAGGAACTCGAGGATCACATCGGATTGGCCGGAGCGCGATACCGAGCGCACCTGGCGGACGTTGCGGATGATGCCGACCGCTTCCTCGACCGGGCGCGTGATCAGATTCTCGATCTCGAGCGGCGCGGCGCCGGTAAGCTCGGTACGCACCGTGAGCGTGGGATACGAGAGATCGGGCAGGAGGTTGACCTTCATGCGCGACAGCGACACGAGGCCGAACATGCACAGCGCCACCATGCACATCACGATGGTGACGCGCCGGCGCGTGGCGAAATCGATGAGACGCATGGGACGGCTTACGGCGCGGCTTCGAGCTGGACCACACGTACCGCGTTGCCGCTCTTAAGACCGCTCTGGCCGACGATGACCACCTGTTCCGCGCCTTTCAGACCTGCGGTGACCTCGACGAATCCGGCATTGGCGAGACCGACGCGGATCGGGCGTTGCTGTGCCTTGTTGTCCTCGACCACGAATACGGTCGGCCCGTCCTCGTTGTCCACAATCGCGGTTCGCGGAATCTGCAGCGCCTGGTCGCGACGCTCATACACGATCCCGAGACGGGCAAACATGCCGGGCTTCAACCGAGCCGTCGGATCCGCCACCTCGATCGTCGCCTTGAACGTTGCGGACTCTGGATCGACCACCGGACTCAGTCGCGCCACGGAGCCGATGAAGGCCTGCCCGGGTACGGCGTCGACCTGAATGCTGGCCGGCTGCCCGGGCTGCATGCGTCCGAGCTCTCGCTCGGGGATGTGGACGTACGCGAGCAGCGGCTCGAGGTCGGTCACCCGGAACAGGACGTCGTTCGGCTTGATGGTGTTGCCGACCTTGATCAATCGCTCTGACAACACGCCATCGATGGGTGCCCGGATTTCCGTATACGACAGCTGCAGATTCGCGAGTTCGTAGGCGGCGCGCTGTGCTGCGACCTCGAATTTGAGGGTCTCGAACGCGCCGGGCGCCATCAGGCCTTTTTCGTGCAGTTCGACGTTGCGTTGATATTCGTGTTCGAGCTTGGCCAGCGTGGCCTGGGCGCGGTCCCGCTCCAGCCGCAGCTGGTCGCCGTCCAGGCGGGCGAGCAACTGCCCGGCACGCACCGGCTGTCCTTCCTCGATCAGGAGGGCGCGAACCTCACCGTTGACTTTGGCGACGACTGAGGCTTCGCGATCGGCCTCGAGTGCCGCCGTGCCGGTATAGATCGCGAGCATCTCGGCCCGCAGCGGAGTGCTGACCTCGACCGGAATGGCCACCGGATCGTCGGCCTTCCCCTCGTGCGTCTTGCCGTTCGCTTCATCGCCACAGCCGCTCAACGTCACCGAGGCGGCGAGAATAGCCAACAGGATCGATTTGGATTGCATGGAGCCTCCCTCGAGCTTTCCCGGGCCGATTCTGTGGTCGCGCCCGGAGGCCGGTCCGTTTCGGACCGATTCCGCCGTGAGAATGCTACCGGTAGATTAGTGTTATAGTCAAGTATAACAGTAGCCAGTCCATGGCCGGGGTCCCGCTTAGCTGCCCTTGAAGATCTGGGCGATCTGGGGCAGGGCGGTCATATCGGCCATGATCTCGCTGGCTTCGCTCAACACCGGGTCCACGGCCGCGCTCTCGTCGAGCTCCTCCAGCGTGGCGAGCGGCTTCTGGCCGTGCGCGGCGCGGCGCTCATTCTCCCGGCTCAGTCGATCCTGGTCGTGGCGATCGCGCTCCTGCTGGCGAACCTTGAGATTCAGCGAAACAGTGGTCTGCTTGCGCAGCTGATCGAACGCGGCCACGTCGCCGAGCAGATTCCGGAAATCAGGATCGCTCGCGGCACGCGTCTCATGGGTCCGGGCGAGCTGAGTCACTGCGGGCGCAAGTCCGACCTCATCGTCGAATTCCACGCCCTCGATGCGATCCCACGGAAGGGCGCTCGGGCGCGAGCTTTCGCCCACGTCCTCGGTACTGATCAGCGACGGCATGAAGATGTCGGGGGTAACGCCCCGGTTCTGCGTGCTATCACCGGTTACGCGGTAGAACTTGCCGATCGTCACGGTGAGTTGCCCGAATTCCGGGCGCGGGCCGAGCGCGAATCGATCCAGCGGGATCAGGTTCTGTACCGTGCCCTTGCCATAAGTTTGCTGGCCGATGACGAGCCCGCGGCCGTAGTCCTGGATCGCAGCGGCGAAGATCTCGGAAGCGGATGCGCTGAACCGGTCCACCAGCACGAGCAGCGGCCCGTGATAGATGACCTGGGGCTCGGGATCGTCGAGCACCTCGACCGCACCGCCCGTCTCGCGCAGTTGCACCACCGGGCCGCCATTGATGAAAAGACCGGTGAGACCGGTTGCCTCCGGCAGCGAGCCGCCGCCATTGCCGCGCAGATCCACGATCAGGCCATCGATGCCACCGGCCTTCAGCTCATTGATGAGCTGGCGCACGTCGCGCGTGGTGCTTCGATAGTTGCGCTCGCCGGCGGCGCGCGCGTTGTAGTCCTGGTAAAAGCTCGGCACGGTGATCACGCCGACCGACAGCTCGCGCCCGGCGCGTTGCACTTTGCGAATCTCCTTGCGTGCAGCCTGCGCCTCGAGCGTGACCTTGTTGCGCGTGAATTCGATCGTCCGCTCGGTGGTGCCCGGTGCCGCCCCGGCAGGCAGAATCTGCAGGCGCACGATCGAGCCGACAGGCCCGCGGATCAGCTGCACCACGTCGTCGAGACGCCAGCCGATGACGTCCGCCAACGCGCCTTCGCGTCCCTGGCCCACGGCGATGATACGGTCGTTGGCGGACAGCTGATCACTCGCCGCGGCGGGCCCCCCGGGAAGAATGCTGAGCACCGTGACGTAATCATCGACCAGCTGCAGCGAGGCGCCGATGCCCTCGTAGGAAAGGCTCATCGCAATCCGGTATTCCTCCGAATTGCGCGGTGAAAAATAGCTCGAATGCGGGTCGTAGGCGCGGGCGTACGCATTCATGAAGTTCTCGAACACATCGTCGGCGGAGACCTGGTCGATGCGCTTCAGCACGCGTTCGTAGCGCTTGCGCAGAATGTCGGCCGCTTCCGGCCAGGTCTTGCCCGCCAGCAACAGGCTCAAGCCATCGTTCTTGACCCGCTTGCGCCACAGATCGTCCATCTCGGCGGCGCTGGCGGGCCACGGCGCCTTCTCCCGATCGAAGTCGAACGCTTCATCGAGGGTGTAATCCGGTTCCTGGTCGAGCAGGGTGACCGCGTAACTCATGCGCTCGCGATTGCGATCGCGAAAGCGCGCGAAGATCGCGAACGCCGGTTCCACCGCACCGACCTTGACGCTTTCGTCGAGACGCAGCCGCAGGCGCTCGAACTCGGCGATGTCGCTCGCCAGGAAGTAACTGCGCCCGCCATCGAGCGACTCGAGGTAAAGGTCGAAAACTTCAGACGACAGGCGATCGTCGAGCGGCACTTGCGAGTAGTGCGCCCGATCGAGGTTCTCGTACACGCGTCTCGCGATGTTGCGGTGGCGCTCCGTTGGAACCAGCTCCGGAGCAGCACCGGCAACGACTGCTGCCGCGGCGGGCGCCGGCGGCTGCGCCGAACCGCCCATGCCTAGAGCAAGGACCAGAGTGAACAGGAGCGCGAAGAGGCGACGACGGGTTGATTGCTGCATGCTGGCGACTTGGACTGCGTCTTGGATGCGAAAATTCCCTGCTAGACTCTTAAGCCTAGGCTAGAAGCCCCCGATCCCCTAATCAAGTGCAATCCCCTCGAGTTGTGCTCCTATCGACATGCGGCCGCTGACTGTGCTGATCGGCATCATCATGGGTTCGAGCGTATCGATCGCGCTCGGTCTCGGCATGGTGTTGATCGTTTTCCTCATTCTGGGAGGCGAACGGCCACAGCTGCGGGAGGAATTCAGGCCGCTGCTGACTGCCGTGACGCTGTTTACCGTATTGTCAGGTTTGGCGCTGGCTGCATTCCTGGGGAATCTTCGCCAGCGATCCTGGCGACGCGTGGCGCTCGCCGGACTTTGGGGTGGACTGCTCTTGGTGGGCTGGTTCTATTGGCCGCGCTCCAGCTGAGTCGGAGTTCGATCGATTCGAGTGAGGAGACACATGAAGAGATCTGCTGCGACGGTGTTTGCTACGTCGCTGTTCGTAGTGGCCTGTGTGGCTCAGCGCGGCGAAGAGCCGGCCGCCGTTCGCGTGGATGAGAGCACCTTCCGGAGGCATCTTGCGGCGCTGTCAACCGACGAATTCGAGGGCCGCAAGCCGGCCACTCGCGCCGAAGAGAAAACCGTCGGCTACATCCGCCAGCAGTTCGAGGCGGCCGGACTCAAGCCGGGTAACGGTGCGACCTACTACCAATCCGTCCCGCTCGTCGAGATCACGGCCGATCCGAACATCGCGCTGACAGTGACCAGGGGCGATGACAAGCTGCAGTTCGCTTATCCAGGCGATACGGTCGTGTGGACCAAGCGGGTCGTGCCGAGCGCGTCGATCGAGCAGAGCGAACTGGTGTTCGTGGGCTACGGCATCGTCGCCCCCGAGTACGACTGGAACGACTACGCGGCCGCCGATATCAAGGGCAAGACCGCGGTGATCCTCATCAACGACCCCGGTTTCGTCACGCAGGATCCGGAGCTCTTCGCCGGGCGCGCGATGACCTACCACGGCCGCTGGACCTACAAGTACGAGGAAGCGGCGCGCCAGGGCGCGGCGGGTGCTCTGATCATCCATGACACGGAGCCGGCGGCCTACGGCTGGGATGTGGTGATGTCGAGCTGGTCGGGGGCGCAGCTCGACCAGGTGAGCGCCGACGGTAACGCCGGAAGAGTAGCGATCGAGGGCTGGATCAGCGGCGAGACCGCAGAGGCTGTGTTCAAGCTTGCGGGGCGCGACCTGGCGGCGCTGAAAGCGGCGGCCGTGAAGCGCGATTTCAAGGCGGTACCGTTGCACGTCCGCGCCAGCGTCGCGGTGAATAATGCGATCCGGCGATCCAACTCGTCCAACGTGGTCGGCCTATTGCCGGGCGACAAGCGACCCGACGAATACGTGCTGTACATGGCGCACTGGGACCATCTCGGGCGTTCATCGGCCACTTCCGCCGACACGATTTTCAATGGCGCGATCGACAATGCGACCGGAGTGTCGGGGCTGATCACCCTGGCGGAGACCTTCAGCCACACACAGCGGAAACCCGAGCGGTCGATCATTTTTCTCGCGGTCACCGCCGAGGAGTCCGGCCTGCTGGGCTCGGCGTACTACGCGGACCATCCGATCTATCCACTGGAACGCACGGCGGCGGTGATCAACATGGACGCACTGTCTGCCGGCGGACCGACGCGTGACGTGGCGGTCATCGGGTTCGGAAGCTCCGAGCTGGAGGAGTACCTCAGCGATGCCGCCGAGGCGCAGGACCGCGTGCTCAAACCCGAGCCGACGCCGGAAAAGGGGTATTTCTACCGCTCGGATCAGTTCAACTTCGCGAAGAAGGGTGTGCCGGCGCTCTACACCAAGCTCGGCATCGATGATCGGGAGCACGGCGCCGAGTGGGGCAAACAGCAGCAGGACGATTTCATTGCCCAGCGCTATCACAAGCCTGGCGATGAGTACCACGCCAGCATGGACTTCGGTGGCTCAATGCAGGATCTGGAGCTCTTTTTCGCCGTGGGCCATCGAGTGAGCCGCGAAAAGGGCTGGCCCAACTGGCTTGGCGACAACGAGTTCCGAGCCACGCGCGATGCG
The DNA here is from genome assembly GCA_036515135.1 of Steroidobacteraceae bacterium. Taxonomy (GTDB): domain Bacteria; phylum Pseudomonadota; class Gammaproteobacteria; order Steroidobacterales; family Steroidobacteraceae; genus DATBVX01. Next base: position 23,856 of record DATBVX010000310.1, on the reverse strand, counting down.
AGCGATGACGCGCGTTAGAGGTTCAGGTCGATTCGGGGGTGCGCAGAAACTTGCGATACACGAGGCGAGTGCCGCGCAGGAAGGCGATGAGCGCGTAGGGACCGAGGACTACGCTCCACGCCGGCCACCAGCCGCGGAACAGACCCTTGAAGAGGTCGGCAAACAGCGTCACCCAGCCGCCGGATGAGTAGGGACCCAGCGTCAGCGTGCCGACGACATACATGCACGTCGGCATCACGATGAGGCCCGTCGCGAGCGCAGCCCCGAGAACATAGAGCTCGCGGCGCAGCCGCGGATGCTTCTGCAGAAACGATTCGCGCCTCGCGGCCGGAATTGCGGCGGTGTCGGCAGGCTGGGGCTGATTCACCGGCGATCTCGTTTATGTGAGTCCATGAAGCGCATTGTCGCGGGCCGCTCCGGCAACGAGCAAGAGTCTCCTATAATCTCGATATGCGAACCGCGGTTATCGGCGTCGGCTACCTCGGGCGATTCCACGCACAGAAGTACGCGGCGCTCGAGCGCTCCCAACTGGCTGCCGTGGTCGACATCTCGGCGGAGAATCGCGAGCACCTCGCTGCTGAGCTCGGCGTGCGCGCAGTTGCCGACTATCGTGACCTTCTGGGGCGCGTCGATGCGGTGAGCATTGCCACGCCGACGCCACAGCATTTCGAGATCGCCAGCGCTTTTCTCGAGTCGGGCGCGCACGTCCTGGTCGAGAAACCAATCACGACCACGGTGGAAGATGCCCGCCGCCTGATCGAAATCGCCGCACGCGCGCGGCGCGTGCTGCAGGTGGGACATCTGGAGCGCTTCAATGCCGGCATCCTGGCGCTTGATGGCGTTCTGACCGTGCCGCGGTTCATCGAGTCGCATCGGCTGGCGCCCTTCAAGCAGCGCGGTACCGACGTCAACGTGGTGCTCGATCTGATGATCCACGACATCGACATCATCCAGGACATCGTGCACGCGCCGATTGCCAGCCTCGACGCCGTCGGTGCGTCGGTCTTCTCAGGCGAGCTGGATATCGCCAACGCGCGCATCCGCTTTGCGAACGGCTGCGTCGCCAATACGACGGCGAGTCGCGTGAGTCTCAAGACTGAAAGAAAACTGCGCATCTTTCAGGACGACGCGTACATGTCGGTTGATCTGCAGCAGAAGATCGTGACGATCGTGCGCAAGACCGGGGGCGAGATGAAGCCGGATGCGCTACCGGTGCAGATCGAGGAGCGCAGCTTCGAGCAGGGTGATGCGCTGAAGGCGGAAATCGAGTCGTTTCTCGATTGCATTACGACGGGCAAGCCGCCAATCGTTTCCGGCGAAGACGGTCTACGGGCGCTCGAAACGGCGATCCGGATTACGGAGCAGGTGACCGGCCAACCCCATCAGCCCGCTTGATCCGCGGCGTATGCCCAAACGGGGTCACGGATGCGATTGGTAGGCGAAAGGTGGCGCCCTCGGCCGCTAAGCCGAGGGCGCCATGGTGGAGGCGGCGGGACAGCCGTTCCGTTTCTTTCGAAACGGGCTGGACTATGCCTTCATCCGGCCCTGCCGGATGCGGGGCGTGTTATCCAAGAGCCCTCACCCCGACCCTCTCCCGCCAGCGGGAGAGGGGGAGAGCGGCCCCAGGATCCTAGTTTCCGCTCAGCCCCAAAGGGATCAGCGGACCTATGAGTCTCTACAGGGCAGGCATGAGATTGGCTCTCTTCCTACCCCTCGGCGTTACCACTTGCCACTGTTTCCAGCGCCGGCAGGCTTCGCCGATGTGAGCCCCGTGTTCACTCCGCCCTTGCGGGCGGAGGCGACCCAAGTTGATCGAACCCGCGTCCGAAAGCCCTACGCTACAGGACCTACATGCTTAGCCGCTTCGATTATTCTCGCCGCACGCTACCCGAAGGGCAGGGAAGACGTGCGACCAGCTCAAGTTTCGTTTAGCGAGCCGGCCTTGAGTACACCGGATCCGCGAGCTTGTGAGCGCGTCCCCTGATTTGGATGCACAAGCACATACCAGTCAGAGGTTAGGCGGGGTTAAGCCGCCAGAGCGTAGTTGTCTTCGTTGGCAACTAAAGTTTTGCAGACGGTTTAACGAGGAAACCTGCACCTCGGCATGCACCTGGAGTTTCGCGACCCCCGTCGAAGCCGATCGCCCCCAATTGCCCGACTCATTGTAGGGACAAGTTCGGGGGTTACAAGCGCGCTCAGCGACGTTTGAGAACTCGCTGCTTTTCGCGTTCCCAGTCGCGCGCCTTGTCGGTGGCGCGTTTGTCGTGCTGCTTCTTGCCTTTTGCGAGCCCGATCTCGAGCTTGGCGCGGCCGGCCTTCCAGTGCAGGTTGAGCGGCACGATCGTGTACCCGCGCCGCTCCACCGCGCCGATCAGCTGGTCGATCTGGTGCCGATGGAGCAACAGCTTGCGCGTGCGTGTCGGGTCCGCCTGCACGTGTGTCGAGGCCGACGTCAGCGGCGAGAAATGAGCGCCGAACAGCCACGCTTCGCCATTGCGCAGGTAGACATACGCTTCCTTCAGTTGCGCGCGCCCGGCCCGCAGGCTCTTGACTTCCCACCCCTCGAGCGCAAGCCCGGCCTCGTAGCGATCCTCGATGAAATAGTCATGGCGCGCCTTGCGATTCTCGGCGATGGTCGGGCTGGGCTTGTCCTTGTCGGCGGGCATGGCGAGGCGGTGCATCGGAAAGCGAAGGCCACTATTGTAGCGGCCGGGCATTCTGAGTTGCGGGTCGAGCCATGAGCGATGCAGGAGCGGTCGGGAGGAAGGCGTGAGGCGGATCTCGCGCGATGCGCTCGTCCCCTACCTGCCGGCGCAGATGTTCGCGCTCGTGGATGACGTCCCGAGCTACCCGAAGTTTCTGCCGTGGTGCCGGACAGCCGAAGTGCTCGAGCGCTCCGAGCGCGAGGTCATCGCTCGGTTGCAGGTCCATAAGGGTCCATTGCATGCGCGTTTCATCACCCGAAACCGCCTCGAGCCGCCGGGCGTCATTGTGCTCGATCTCGTCGAAGGACCCTTTCGTACGCTCGAGGGCGAGTGGCGCTTCACGGTCATCGGCGACAAGGGCTCGCGCGTCAGCCTCACGCTCGCATTCGCGTTTGCCAGCTCTCTGAACGCCTGGCTGCTCGAGCCGGTCTTCGAACACACCTGCAACTCGCTGGTGGATGCGTTCGTCTCACGCGCGCGGGCGCTGTACGGCCGAGCGGGCAATGCCCAGGTGTGAAGTCGCCTACGCACGTCCCGATCAGCAATTCGTCATCGAGGTCGAATTGCCGGAGGGCGCGACGGCTCGTGATGCATTGTTGGCGTCGCGCCTGCTCGAGACCTGCACGGAAATCGATCCCGCAGCGGTGCTGCTGGGCGTGTACGGCAAGGCGGTACCTGCGGACTACGCGGTGCGTGACGGCGATCGTGTGGAGGTCTACCGGCCGCTGAAGGCGGATCCGCGCGTTGCCCGGCGGGCCCGCGTCAAGTCACAGGCTGCGCGCCGCTGACGGCGAGCAGCAGGCGATCGATTACTTCGCCGGATCGACCGTGGCGAGCTGGCTGGGCGTCACGCCGGGACGCTCGATGCGCGCGACCTTGTCGTCTTCGAAGATCACCGTGACACGGCGCTGTTCGGGGTCGCGCAGGCGGCCACGCCTGAAATAGAAGACGTAATCCCAGCGATCGCGGTCGAAAGCGTCGGGCAACATCGGTGTCCCGAGCAGGTAGCGAACCTGGCTGCGCGTCATGCCGACGCTCAGTTGCTCGAGCGCCGCGGGCTCCAGATAGTTGCCTTGCTGAATATTGATGCGATAGACGCAGCCACCGGCGCCGAGAACGAGCAGAACGCCCAGCGCCGCAGCAATCGGCCGCAACAAGGCTGCGGGACCGCGACGGGAAACACGATGGGGCATGCGCGTTGCTGGAGCCCAAGCGGGCGCTGGAGGATAATGGGCGCGCATCATAGCGAATTCACGCGGTTACGACAGCCGTCTGGTGGAGGCTTTCTGTTGGAAGGCAAGGACCTGCGCAAGGCGGGCCTCAAGGTCACGCTCCCGCGGCTCAAGATCCTGGAGATCCTCGAGCACGGATCGCCGCGCCATCTCAGCGCGGAGGACATCTACAAGATCCTGATCGAATCGAACGAGGACATCGGGCTCGCAACCGTGTACCGGGTGCTCACGCAGTTCGAAGCGGCGGGACTCGTCACGCGCCATCATTTCGAGAACGGAATGGCGGTGTTCGAGCTCAACCAGGGCGCGCATCACGATCATATCGTCTGTCTCGACTGCGGCCGCGTCGAAGAGTTTCTCGATAGCGGCATCGAAGAACGTCAGACGGCCGTAGCCAAGCGCATGGGTTTCGACATCAACGACCATTCGCTCATCTTGTACGGCCGCTGTCGCAAACCCGGGTGTCCGAGCCGCAAAGCTCGCTGACGCGCCGACGGCAGGCTTCTTTCGCGAGGCCTTCTCGTCTCGACTGATCCACATCTACCCACACGCAACGACTCGCATCGTGGTATCCAGCGCTGAAATACGCGGGAGACGCTATCGAAGCGTGGATGCAATAAAGAAGGACGGGTAGATGGGGATCAGTCGAGACGAGAAGGCCTCGACGTCATGTCCGACGGATCAGCTCCCCGGACGCGCGCGCGTGCCGCCGGTGCCGCGCCTGAGCATATCGCGAGCATGATCGCGCGCCTTCTGCGTGATCTCGACACCGCCGAGCATGCGCGCCAGCTCCTCGACGCGTTCCGTTCCCCGCAACTCGTTCAGCACCGTGCGTGTACTGCGTCCGTCCGTGAGCTTGGCGACACGGACGTGCTGGTCGGCCTGACTCGCGACCTGCGGAAGGTGGGTGACGCACAGCACCTGTGCGCGTTCACCGAGGGCGCTGAGCTGCCGGCCGACGATTTCGGCGACGGCGCCACCCACGCCGGCATCGACCTCATCGAACACGACGCAAGGCGTAATGGCCTTTCCGAGCGCAGCGACCTGGATCGCGAGACTGATGCGCGAGAGCTCACCGCCGGAAGCGACTCGAACGAGGGGTTTGAGTGGTTGTCCGGGATTGGCACTCACGAGGAACTCTGCAGCGTCGACACCGGCAGGTCCCGGTTCCCCAGCCTCGTCGCTGGTGATGGCCGCCTGAAATCGCCCGCCGGTCATGCCGAGGGTCTGCATCAGCCGCGACACATCGCGCGTCAGCGCGCCGGCGGCACTCGTTCTCGCCGCAGACAGTTTGCCGGCGGACAGCGCGTAGTCCGAGCGTGCGGTGGACAGTCTCTGCCGGATCGATTCCAGCGTCGATTCATGGGACTCGAGTCGGGCAAGCTCGGTGGTCAATCGCTCGAGATGAATCGGCAATTCCTCGGCGGGCAGCCGATGCTTGCGTGCCAGCTCTTCGATGGTGGCCACGCGGCGCTCGACCCAGTCCTGGCGCTCAGGGTCGACTTCCATCGCATCGAGATACCGGCGCAACGAATCCACGGATTCACGCAGACCGATGCGCGCCTCTTCCAGCAGTTTCTCGGTGTCCGAGAGTCGCGGATCGAGCGCAGTGATGCCGCGTAGAGCCGTGAGTGCGCGCCCGACCGCCTGGTGTGCGCTGAAAGAATCGTTCTCGTAGACCAGATCGAGTGCCTGGCGCGCACCGTCGACGAGCCGGCCGCTATTGGCGTGGCGCCGTTGCTCGGCGTTGAGCTCTGGCAGCTCGGCGGGCTTGAGCGCCAGCGCTTCCAGCTCCCGCACCTGGTAGCGCAACAGTTCGAGTCGTGCGTCCCGATCGCGTCCTGCCGCTTCGAGCTCGGCGTGTTCATCGCGCAAAGCGCGCCAGCGCTCGTGGGCGTCGCGGGCCTGCTGTACGAGCGACTCATGCTTTCCGTGTGAGTCGACCAGCGTCAGTTGCGCCGCCGGGCGCGTCAGTGACAGGAATTCCTGCTGGCCGTGAATGTCGACGAGTTGCTCGCCGAGCTCCCGCAGCGTCTGCAGCGGTACCGGCTGGCCATTGATGAACGCGCGCGACCGCGCGTCACGCGAGATCACGCGGCGCAGGATGCATTCACCCTCGCAGTCGATCGCCTGGGACTCCAGCCAGCGGCGGATGGGTGCGGATCCGGCGAGATCAAAGGTCGCAGCGACTTCCGCGCGTTCGGCGCCGTGGCGAACGACATCGCTGCTTGCACGGCCACCGGCCGCAAGCGCCAGTGCATCGACGACGATTGATTTGCCTGCGCCGGTCTCGCCAGTGAGCGCGGTCAGCCCGGCTCCGAGATCGAGTTCGAGCTCGTCGATGATGGCGAAATCGCGGATTCGCAGATACGTGAGCAAGTGTCAGCGCTCACGGGGGCGTGGACCGGCACCGAGCGGGCCGTCGAATGCGCCCCGGCCCCAGTGCAGTTTCGAGCGCAGCAATCGGTAATAGTCGTATCCGGGCGGATGTAGCAGCGTGATGCGGTGCTTCGACGGACCAACCGACAGCCGATCAGTCGCTTGCAGTTCGCCCAGCACGGCACCGTCGCACATGACCTGCGCTCGCGTGTCCGGTCTCTCAACCAACCGGATCTCGATGCTGGAACCGCTCGGCACGACGATGGGACGGTCGCTCAGCGTGTGTGGCGAGATGGGCACCATGACCAGGACGTCGAGATCGGGCTGGATGATCGGCCCGCCGCAGGAGAGCGCGTAGGCCGTTGAGCCGGTCGCGGTCGCCACGATCAGCCCATCGCTGCCGTGCGTGTTGAGGTACCGGCCGTCGATCCAGGTCTCGAAATCGAGCATGCGCCCGGTTTCCCACTTCTGAATCACCACGTCATTGAGCGCAGTCAGCGCTGCTTCGGCGCCATGCTGTGGCTGCAGTCTGGCCTCGAGCAGAGTACGGCGGTCCTCGGAATAACGACCATCGAAGATATCGTCGAGCCGCTCGAGCATGTCTTCCGGAGAGACGTCGGTGAGGAATCCGAGGCGGCCACGGTTGATCCCGAGCAGCGGCACGTTGCTTGTGGCGACCAGCCGGGCGGCGTACAGCATCGTGCCGTCGCCGCCGATGGCGATGACGAGGTTGGCGCGCTGGCCAATCCCTCGATTCTCGATGGCGGTGACGCGCGTGGCGCCGAAATCGAGCTTTACCTCGCGATCGACGAGCACCGTGACCCCGCGTGCGGCAAGATGGCGCGCGAGAGTCAGCATCGAGTCGGCGACACGCGGATCGCTATGCCGGCCGATGAGTGCGCAGGCTCTGAAGGGATTGCTCATGGTGAACGTGTTCTCAATTCTTTTAGCATGCGTTCCGTCAGCCGGCCAACCACGGTGGCGGACTTCGTCCGCCGTCTTGACTTCGCGGCAGGCCCATTGTTAGTTATCGACCTTGAAGTACACGCTGAATACCCTGACATTACAGGGTCTTGACCCAGAATGCCGATGGATACCGCGGATGAGATTCTGACCGAGCGCGCGCAGCGCCTGCTCAAGGTGCTGATCGAGAGCTATATCCGCGACGGTCAGCCGGTGGGCTCACGCACCTTGTCGCGCGAGTCGGGCCTCAATCTCAGCTCGGCGACGATCCGCAACGTCATGGCCGACCTCGAGCAGCTCGGCTTTGTGATATCGCCGCATACCTCGGCGGGTCGCATTCCGACCGACAAGGGCTACCGGCTGTTCGTCGACTCGTTGCTCAAGCTCAAGCCGCTCGACGAGCCCGAGATCCTGCAGTTGCAGCGGCGGCTTGAAGGGCACCAGGCCGAGCCCAAGGCCCTGGCGGCGGCCGCCTCACAGGTGCTGTCGGCGATCACCCAGCTCGCCGGCGTGGTCACGATTCCCCGGCAGGCACATGCCGCGGTCACGCAGATCGAGTTCGTGGGCCTCTCGGACAATCGGGTCTTGACCATCCTCGTGGTGAACGGGCGCGAGGTGCAGAACCGGATCCTGCAGCTCGACCGCTCCTACTCACAGGACGAGCTGCGGCGCGCGGCCAACTATCTCAACGAGCAGTTCCGCGGGCATACGCTCACCGAAGCGCGTGATGAGTTGCTGGCCCAGTTGCATGAGACGCGGCGCCACATGAATCAGCTCATGCTGGACGCCATCCAGATCGCGCAGCAGGTGGTCGATTCCGGCCAGCGCGAATCGTCCGGCTTCGTGATCGCCGGTGAAACCAACCTGATGGGGTTTGCGGAGCTTTCCAACGTCGAAAAGCTGCGCCGGTTATTCGAGGCGTTCAACGAGAAGCGCGACATCCTGCACCTGCTCGACCAGAGCCTGCGCGCCGAAGGCGTGCAGATCTTCATTGGCCACGAGTCGGGCTACACGATTCTCGATGACATCAGCCTGGTCGCCGCCCCTTACACGCTGGATAACGAGGTGGTTGGCGTGCTGGGAGTCATCGGGCCGACCCGGATGGCCTACGAGCGGGTCATCCCGATCGTCGACATCACGGCCCGCCTGCTTGGCGCCGCCTTGAATTCCCGCCGCTAGCCCCTACTCTCGAGGGCCGTCCTGCTATCCTTTCGCTCCCGACGCAGACCGCCACGCCGGCCACCGGAGAATCATCGTTCATGACCATCGGCCACAAGGATTCCGATCCGCGCAGTGCCGCAGAAGGCATCTTGGCGGACGGCGACCCGGAAGCTACCGCGGTTCTTCTCGATACGCCTGACCAGCAGCGTGGGAGCGACGAGCTCCAGCAGGCTTTGGCGGCCGCCGAGGCGAAGGCTGAGGAAAGCCGCGACAATCATTTGCGCGCCCTGGCCGAGATCGAGAATATCCGCAGGCGGGCGATCCGGGATGTCGAGAATGCGCATCGCTACGGACTGGAGAAATTCGCCGCCGAGCTCCTCGCGGTCCGCGACAGCCTCGAGTTGGGGCTGGAAGCGGGTGAGAAGGCCGATGTCCGCAGTCTCCTGTCAGGAAAGCAGGCAACCCTGAAGCTGCTCGCGCGCGCCTTCGAGAAGTTCAACATCACCGAGATCGACCCCCTGGGCGAGCCTTTCGACCCGCAGATCCACGAGGCCATGGCGATGCAGGAATCGGACCAGGCCGAACCCAATTCGGTGCTCCAGGTCGTCCAGAAGGGCTATCAGCTCAATGGCCGCCTCCTGCGCCCGGCCCGCGTCATCGTTGCCAAGGCCCCCGGTGCTTGAAACGGCGGCGGATCGCCCCATTCAGGCAGGCAGTTTTCACGCTTTCTCGAGGAGTTTGCGACATGGCTAAGACGATCGGCATCGACCTGGGAACGACCAATTCCTGTGTCGCCATCATGGAGGGCGGCAAGCCCCGCGTCATCGAGAACAGCGAGGGCGACCGGACCACCCCCTCAATCGTGGCCTTCACCAAGGACAACGAGATCCTCGTCGGTCAGTCGGCCAAGCGCCAGGCAGTCACCAATCCGCAGAACACCCTGTTCGCGATCAAGCGTCTCATCGGTCGCCGCTTTGATGACGCCGTGGTGCAGAAGGACATCGGCATGGTGCCGTACAAGATCGTCAAGGCCGACAACGGCGACGCGTGGGTCGAGGTGCAGGGCAAGGCCATGGCCCCACCCGAGGTCTCGGCCCGGGTGCTCATGAAAATGAAGAAGACGGCTGAGGACTACCTCGGCGAGACCGTCACCGAAGCGGTGATTACCGTGCCCGCGTATTTCAATGATTCGCAGCGCCAGGCGACCAAGGATGCCGGGCGCATTGCGGGCCTGAGCGTCAAGCGCATCATCAACGAGCCGACCGCGGCCGCGCTCGCCTACGGGCTCGACAAGAGCGGTGGCGATCGCAAGATCGCGGTCTATGACTTAGGTGGCGGCACGTTCGACATTTCCGTCATCGAGATCGCGGAGATCGACGGTGAGCGCCAGTTCGAGGTGCTCTCGACCAATGGCGATACCTTCCTCGGCGGCGAGGATTTCGACCTGCGCATCATCACCTTCCTGGCGGACGAGTTCAGGAAGGAGAGCGGCGTTGATGTCCGCAAGGACCCGCTCGCGGTGCAACGCCTCAAGGAAGCGTCAGAGAAGGCGAAAATCGAGCTGTCTTCAAGCCAGCAGACCGACATCAATCTGCCATACATCACGGCAGATGCCAGCGGCCCGAAGCACCTCAACATCAAGCTGACGCGTGCCAAGCTCGAGTCGCTGGTGGAAGAACTGGTCAACAAGACCATCGAGCCCTGTCGCATTGCGCTCAAGGACGCGGGATTGTCAGCCAAGGACGTGGGCGAAGTGATTCTCGTCGGCGGGCAGACGCGCATGCCGCTGGTGCAGAAAGTCGTGCGCGAGTTCTTCGGCAAGGAGCCGCGCAAGGACGTGAACCCGGACGAGGCGGTGGCGGTGGGCGCGGCGATCCAGGCGGGCGTGCTTGCGGGCGACGTCAAGGACGTGCTGCTGCTCGATGTCACACCGCTTTCGCTCGGCATAGAGACCGAGGGCGCCGTGGTGGATCACGTCATCGAGAAGAACACCACGATTCCGACGAAGGCCACCAAGGTGTACTCGACGGCTTCCGACAGCCAGACGGCGGTGACCATTCACGTGCTGCAGGGCGAACGCACGCGCGCAGCCGACAACAAGTCGCTCGGGCGCTTCGATCTCACGGATATTCCGCCTGCGCCGCGTGGCGTGCCGCAGATCGAAGTCACCTTCGACATCGATGCCAATGGCATCCTGCACGTCAATGCCAAGGACAAGGCGACCGGCAAGGAGCAGAAGATCGTCATCAAGGCATCCAGCGGCCTCAATGAGCAGGAAATCCAGCGCATGGTGAAAGACGCCGAAGCGCACGCCGAGGAAGACAAGCGCTTCCGCGAGCTGGTCGATGTGCGCAATCGCGGCGACGCGCTGTTGCACGCGACCGAGAAGGCACTCAAGGATCTGGGCGACAAGGTGAGCGCGGAGGAGCGGCACAGCGTCGAGTCGGCATTGAGTGAACTGAAGACGGCGCTGGCCGGCGATGACAAGGACGCCATTCAGAAGAAGTCCGAGTTGCTGGCGCAAGCCTCGGCTGCGATCGCCCAGCGCGCCCAGTCGCAAGGCGAGGGCGCACAGCGCGGAACTGCTGATGCCGGTGCAGGCGCCGCGGGCAGTGGTGGCCAGGGAAAGGATGACGTGCTCGATGCGGAGTTCGAGGAAGTAAAGGGCAAGGAGCGCAAGTCCTCATAACGCGTTAAGTCGGTGCCGGACGTAAGCCAAACCTGACACCGCTCGAAACGATGGCGAAGCGCGACTACTACGTGGTCCTGGATGTGGCCCGCACCGCGACCGAAGCCGAGATCAAGAAGGCTTATCGGCGGCTGGCGATGAAGTTTCATCCCGACCGCAATCCGGACGACAAGGACGCCGAAGAGAACTTCAAGGAGGCCAAGGAAGCCTACGAAGTCCTGACCGACGCGCAGAAGCGCGCCGCCTACGATCAGTTTGGCCACGCCGGTGTCGAAGCCACGCGGGCCGGCGCCGGATTCAGTGCCGCAGATGCCTTTGGCGACATCCTGGGCGACGTCTTCGGCGATATTTTCGGTGGCGGTCGCCGCGGACGAACGCAAGTTTTCCGCGGCGCCGACCTGCGCTACGGGCTGGAGCTCGATCTCGATCAGGCTGTGTTCGGCGACAGCGTCGAAATCGACTTCCAGACGCTCGGTGAATGCGAGACCTGCGGCGGCACTGGCGCGGCCAAGGGATCGACCCCCGTCGCCTGCGATACCTGCGGCGGTCACGGGCAGGTGCGCATGAGCCAGGGATTCTTCAGCGTTCAGCAGACCTGCCCGCGGTGCAAGGGTCGTGGCCAGGTCATCCAGAAGCCCTGCGACACGTGCCATGGTCAGGGCCGCGTGCGTCGCTCCAGGACGCTCACAGTCAAGATTCCACCCGGCGTAGACAATGGCGATCGAATCCGTCTTGCGGCTGAAGGCGAGGCCGGGCGAAACGGTGGACCCGCGGGCGATCTCTACGTCGAAGTCCACGTCCGCGAGCATCCGATCTTCGAGCGCGACGGCAGCCACCTGTCGTGCGAGGTGCCGGTGAGCTTTGCCACCGCCGTGCTCGGCGGGGAGCTCGAAGTGCCGACGCTCGATGGTCAGGTCAAGCTCAAGATTCCGGCCGAGACTCAATCGGGGCGGGTGTTCCGCCTGCGCGAGAAGGGCGTGCGGCCAGTGCGCGGTGGGCCGACCGGTGATCTGTTCTGTCGCGTGGTCGTCGAGACGCCGGTGAAGCTTTCCGCCGAACAGAAGGAATTGATCCGCAAGCTCGAGGAATCGCTCCGACGCGACCACAAGCAGCATAATCCACGCGAGCAGACGTGGCTCAGTGGCGTGAAGCAGTTCTTCGACAACATCAGGCGCTCGGTGTGATCAATCTCGCCGTCCTTGGAATCACGGGCCGCATGGGACGCGCCTTGCTGCAAGTCTTGCCTGAAGTCACCGATATGAAGCTCACGGGTGCGCTCACATCGCCAGGGAATGCCGCCGCGGGGCGCGACGTCGCCGAATTGATCGGGACGACGGCGCTCGGAGTCAAAGCCAGCTGCGATCGGGACGAGGCGCTCAAGGGCGCCCACGTCGCCATCGATTTCACGCTCGCGACAGCCGTTCGGGACAATCTTCGAGCATGCGAAAGGCACCGGGCTGCGCTCGTCATCGGCACGACGGCCCTGAGCGATGAGGTGCGCGCCCAGCTGACGGCGAGCGCCGCGAGCTTGCCGATTCTCGTGGCACCGAACATGAGTCTCGGGGTCGCCGTGCTAGAGAAACTCGCGGCACTCGCGGCGCGCACTCTGGACGAGGAGTTCGATGCCGATATTGTCGATCTCCATCATCGCGACAAGGCTGATGCGCCTTCGGGCACTGCGTTGCGCCTCGGCGAGACGATCGCAGCGGCACGCGGGGTGAATTTCTCGCAGTCAGCGATCCTGAGCTGGGAGGGCAACGTCGGCGCGCGTCAGCGCGGCAAGATCGGTTTCGCGGTCGTGCGCGCCGGTGACGCTGTCGGCGAACATACGGTGCACTTTTCGGGGCCGGGCGAGACCTTGAGCCTGATGCATCGCGCCAGCGACCGACGCATCTTTGCGCGTGGCGCGATTCGAGCCGCTCAATGGCTCAGTCGGCAGCCACCCGGTCTCTATAAATTTCATGATGTTATTAAATAATATCATGAGCTTGCAAACCATTGCTCTGGTTGTTTCTTGTAGCTGGATGGCGAGCCGCCGTGGCAATGCGGGCCATTTCCGGCGTGGACACTCGTGAGTCGAGTTCGTAGAATTCCGGCCGTTGCCACTAGGGTAGTCTGTCAAAGCGGGATGGAGTTCTGATGAAGAGCTCCTCCCGCTTTGCACATGGGCACCTCGAATCATCGATTCCGCTGGCGAAGGGGACACCCGAGTGACTGTTCCGGCTGTGCTCGCCCTGGAGGACGGGACCGTCTTCCGGGGTATCTCGATCGGCGCCAAGGGCAATACCACCGGCGAAGTCGTATTCAATACTGCGATCACCGGCTATCAGGAAATCCTCACCGACCCGTCGTACTGCCGGCAGATCGTCACGCTGACGTATCCGCATGTCGGCAATACCGGCGCGAATTCAGAAGACCTCGAATCCTCCGCCATCTACGCCGCGGGTCTGGTGGTGCGCGATCTGCCGCTGCTGGCGAGCAGCTGGCGCGCTTCGGAGTCGCTGGCGGAGTTCCTCCAGCGCGGCAAGCTCGTCGCGATCGCGGAGATCGACACTCGCAAGCTGACGCGCATCCTGCGCGACAAGGGTGCGCAGGCCGGGTGCATCATGACCGGCGATTCGATCGATGAGACGGCGGCGGCACGGGCAGCGCGCAAGTTTCCCGGACTCAAGGGCATGGACCTCGCCAAGGTCGTCACGACCAAGCGCCAATACCAATGGAATGAAGGCAGCTTGTGGCGCGTCAACTCGCATCACCTGCCGCGACCGGCTGCGCGCCTGCATGTTGTCGCCTACGACTTCGGCATCAAGCGCAATATTCTGCGACTGCTTGCTGACTACGGTTGTCGCATGACGGTCGTGCCAGCGATGACGCCTGCGGACAAAGTGCTCGCGCTCAATCCGGACGGCATCTTTCTCTCGAATGGCCCGGGCGATCCCGAACCCTGCGACTATGCGATCCGCGCGATTCAACAGTTCCTTGAAACGGATATCCCCGTGTTCGGCATCTGTCTCGGCCACCAGCTGCTGGGACTCGCAAGCGGCGCGCGCTCGGTCAAGATGAAGTTCGGGCACCACGGCGCGAATCACCCGGTGCAGGAGCTCGCCACCGGGCGAGTGTTCATCACCAGCCAGAACCACGGCTTCGCTGTCGACGAGGCGACGCTGCCTGCTACTGCAAAACCGACCTTCCGCTCGCTTTTCGATGGCTCTCTGCAGGGAATCGCACGCACCGATCGACCGGCATTCAGTTTCCAGGGGCACCCCGAGGCCAGCCCCGGGCCGCACGACCTCAGGCCTCTGTTCGAGCACTTCCTGTATCTGATGGTGAAGCGCCTGCAACAGGTGTCGCGCGCGCCGAAATTTCCAAGCGCGAGCCGCACGCATGCCTCGACGTGACGATCTCGAAAGCATCCTGATCATCGGCGCCGGTCCGATCATCATCGGGCAGGCATGCGAGTTCGACTATTCCGGTGCCCAGGCCTGCAAGGCGCTCAAGGAGGAGGGCTACCGCGTCATCCTGGTGAATTCCAATCCGGCCACGATCATGACGGACCCGGAGATGGCGGATGCGATCTACATCGAGCCCGTCAACTGGAGAACCGTCGCGCGCATCATCGAGAAGGAAACGCCGAGTGCGCTCCTGCCGACGATGGGCGGACAGACAGCCCTCAATTGCGCGCTCGACCTGGTCCGCGAAGGCGTGCTGGAGAAATACAACGTCGAGCTGATCGCGGCCTCGCGTCAGGCGATCGACATGGCGGAAGACCGGGAATTGTTCCGCAACGCGATGCGCGAGATTGGCCTCGACGTGCCGCGCGCGCGCATCGCGCACAGCATGGAAGAGGCGCTCGCGGTCCAAGCCGAGATCGGCTATCCAACGGTCATCCGGCCCTCGTTCACGCTCGGCGGCAGCGGTGGCGGGATCGCTTACAACCGCGACGAGTTCGAGGAGATCGTGGCGCGTGGTCTCGATGCCTCGCCCACCAACGAGGTGCTGCTCGAGGAGTCAGTACTCGGCTGGAAAGAATTCGAGATGGAAGTGATCCGCGACCACAATGACAACTGCATCATCGTGTGTTCGATCGAGAACCTCGACCCGATGGGGGTGCACACCGGCGATTCAATTACGGTGGCGCCCGCCCAGACGCTGACGGACAAGGAATACCAGCGCATGCGCGACGCCTCGATCGCGGTCCTGCGCAAGATCGGGGTCGATACCGGCGGGTCGAACGTGCAGTTCGCGGTCAATCCGCAGGATGGGCGCCTGCTGGTGATCGAGATGAATCCCCGCGTGTCGCGTTCCTCGGCGCTGGCCTCGAAGGCGACAGGCTTCCCGATCGCAAAAATCGCCGCCAAGCTTGCCGTGGGTTACACGCTCGATGAGCTGAAGAACGAGATCACCGGCGGCGCGACGCCGGCCTCCTTCGAGCCCACCATCGACTACGTGGTGACCAAGGTCCCGCGCTTCACCTTCGAGAAGTTCCCCGGAGCCAATACGCGCCTGACGACGCAGATGAAGTCCGTCGGCGAAGCGATGGCGATCGGACGCACCTTCCAGGAGTCGCTGCACAAGGCGCTGCGGAGCCTCGAGACTGGCTGCGACGGTCTCGATGAGCGGATTTCCCTGCCCCTCGACGAAGAGGGTTCCCATGCACTGGCGTACGAGCTCGGCTTCCCGGGCGCCGACAGGCTGCTGTATGTCGCCGATGCGTTCCGCGCGGGCTGGTCCATCGAACGCGTGGCGGAACTGACGCACATCGATCGCTGGTTCCTCGGGCAGGTTCAGGATCTCCTGGAGGAAGAGAAGAAGGTGCGCAGCGGCGGTCTCGAGTCGCTGGACGCCGGGCGATTACGCATGCTCAAGCGCAAGGGATTCTCCGACGGCCGGCTGGCGAGACTGCTGCAGATCGACGAACCGGTCATCCGCAAACGGAGACACAAGTTTGCCGTGCATCCCGTGTACAAGCGCGTCGATACCTGCGCGGCCGAGTTCGCCACCTCGACGGCCTATCTCTATTCGACCTACGAGGAGGAGTGTGAGGCCGCACCGACCGGGCGGCGCAAGATCGTGATCCTGGGCGGTGGGCCCAACCGGATCGGGCAGGGCATCGAATTTGACTACTGCTGCGTGCACGCGGCGCTGGCGCTGCGCGAAGACGACTTCGAGACCATCATGATCAACTGCAACCCGGAAACGGTCTCGACCGATTACGACACCTCCGACCGACTCTACTTCGAGCCGCTCACGTTCGAGGATGTGATGGAGATCATCACTCTCGAAAAGCCGGAGGGCGTCATCGTGCAATACGGCGGGCAGACGCCCCTCAAGCTGGCGCGGGCGCTTGCGGCGGCGGGTGCGCCGATCATCGGGACAACTCCCGATTCGATCGATGTCGCCGAGGATCGCGAGCGCTTCCAGCAGCTCGTCAGGAATCTCGGACTCAAGCAACCGGCCAATGCCACAGCACGCACCGAGGAACAGGCAGTCGTGCTGGCGCGTGAAGTGGGATTTCCGCTGGTGGTGCGACCGTCCTACGTTCTGGGCGGGCGTGCGATGGAGGTCGTTTTCACCGAGGAGGATCTGCGCGCCTACATGACCGATGCCGTCAAGGTGTCGAATGACAGCCCGGTATTGCTCGATCGCTTCCTCGATCTGGCCGTCGAAGTGGATGTCGACGCGATCTGCGACGGTGAGGATGTCCTGATCGGGGGCATCATGGAACACGTCGAGCAGGCGGGCGTGCATTCGGGCGATTCGGGTTGCTCGCTACCGCCGAACGGGCTCACGCCGGAATTGCAGGAGGAGCTGCGTGCCCAGACGCGGCGGCTTGCCAAAGCGCTGCATGTGGTCGGCCTGATGAACGTCCAGTTTGCGATCCAGAATGGCATCGTCTACATCCTCGAGGTGAATCCACGCGCGTCGCGCACGGTGCCGTTTGTCTCCAAGGCGACGGGCGTGCCACTGGCGAAGGTCGCGGCACGCGTCATGACGGGGCGCAAACTCAAGGATCTCGGCTCGTTGAACGAACGGATCCCCGGCTACTTCTCGGTCAAGGAAGCGGTATTCCCGTTCATAAAATTCCCTGAGGCCGATCCGATCCTGGGACCGGAAATGAAATCCACCGGCGAGGTGATGGGCACCGGGCGAACGTTTGGCGAGGCTTATGCAAAGGCACAAGCCGCATCGGGAGTCACATTGCCAACGCGTGGCGTGTGTCTGGTGAGCGTCCGCGATCGCGACAAGCCCGGCGCGGTGGAGCTGGCAAGAATGCTGATCGCCCGGGGCTTCGAGATCGTCGCCACCGACGGCACGGCCAAGGCGCTTTCCGAAGCCGGCATCGCCTGCCGTCGCGCCAACAAGGTCCGTGAAGGCCGGCCGCACATCGTCGACATGATCAAGAACGACGAGATTCATCTCATCGTCAACACGACCGAGGGCAAGCAGGCGATCCGCGAGTCGCGTTCAATCCGCCGCGAGGCCGTGCACCGGCGCGTGACCTACTACACGACCATCGCGGCGGGGCGCGCTACCTGCGATGCGCTCGATCATCTGAATGAAGTCGAGGTCAATCGGCTGCAGGACCTGCACAAGGAGCTGGTGGCGTGAAGCGCAGCCCGGTGACGCTCGCTGGCGCCGAGCGGCTGCGGACCGAGCTCAAGCGGCTGAAGAGCGAGGACCGCCCCAACATCATCAAGGCGATCTCCGAGGCGCGCTCGCACGGCGATCTGAGCGAAAACGCCGAGTATCACGCGGCGCGCGAGCAACAGAGTTTCATAGAGGGCCGCATCAACGAGATCGAGAAGCGCCTGGCCAATGCAGAGGTGATCGACGTGGCGCGCCTGCCGCCGAGCGAGCGCGTGGTCTTCGGTGCCACGGTAGAGCTCGAGGATCAGGACGATGGTTCCAGGATCACCTATCAGATCGTCGGTGAGGACGAGGCCGATATCCGTCGCGGCCTGATTTCGATCGGCTCGCCGATTGCGCGCGCTCTGGTGGCCAGGAGCAAGGGTGACGTGGTCGGCGTCGACGTACCGGCCGGCCGGCGCAGCTACGAGATCGTCAACGTGCGCTACGCATGAATGAGCGGCAGCTGAAACATCTGCGGCGCCTCGCGCATCCGCGACGGCCCATCGTGACCGTCGGCACCGCGGGGCTGAATGACGCCGTCATCGAGGAACTGGAACGGGCGCTGACGGATCACGAACTGCTCAAGGTGCGCGTCCGCTGCGATGATCGGGCGGAGCGCGACAACGTCATCGAGGAGCTCACGCGGCGTACCCGCAGTACGCTCGTGCAGCGGGTCGGACACGTGGCCGTGTTGTACCGCCCGGACGCAAAGCTGCCGCGCATTCTCCTGCCCGATGCCTGAGGCCCGTGGCCCGAGGCCGCGAATCATCCATGCCCAAGCGCAGCAAGAGCAGCAGCCGCTGGCTGCAGGAGCACGCGAAAGACCCCTACGTCAGACGAGCCCGGCAAGAGGGCTGGCGCTCACGCGCCGTGTTCAAACTGGAGCAGATCCAGCGTGCCGAGCGTTTTATCCGGCCTGGAATGCTGATCATCGATCTTGGGGCGGCTCCGGGTGGCTGGAGCCAGTTTGCGGCCCGCATGCTGGCCGGACGCGGCGAAGTCTTCGCACTGGACATCCTGCCGATGGACACGGTTCCGGGCGTCACGTTCATTCAGGGTGACTTTCGTGAGCAAGGCGCGCTCGATCGGTTGCGCGCGGCGTTGGCGGGGCGAAAAGCGGATCTTGTAATGTCGGATATGGCCCCCAACCTGAGCGGCATTGATGCCGTGGACCAGCCGCGCGCCATGCATCTCGCCGAACTGGCGCTCGAGTTCGCAGACGAGGTCCTGAAGCCCGGAGGCGACTTGCTGCTCAAGCTGTTCCAGGGGAGCGGATTCCAGGAGCTCGTGCGGGAGATCCGCCGCCGCTTTGCGACTGTGAAACTGCGCAAACCCGCGGCCTCGCGCGCCCGCAGCGCCGAGGTGTACTTGCTGGCTAGGGGCCGGAAGATGGTGTAGGGTCTGGAACACCCGCCGAATCCTCCAGTCAAACGCATGCGAATTACTCATTTGAATCCGCTGTCGCCGAGGTCCGCTACTTGAACGACTTGACCAAGAACATCCTGCTGTGGGTCGTGATCGCCGTCGTGCTGCTCACGGTGTTCAGCAATTTCAGTCCTCGTTCGAGTGCGGTGCAGGACATGGCCTACTCGACCTTTCTCCAGAAGGTCAGGAGCAAGTCGATCGACACCGCGGTGATCAAGGGCCCGATCATCGAGGCCACCGAGCCCAACGGCACCAAGTACCGCATCTATAGCCCGGAAACCGACAACACCCCACTCATCGGATTGCTGGAAAGGGAGGGTGTCACGACCTGGGGAGCGCCCGAGGATAGGCCCAATTTCTTCGGTCAGCTGTTCATCTCCGCCTTCCCGGTGCTGCTGCTGGTCGCGATATTCATCTATTTCATGCGCCAGATGCAGGGCGCGGCCGGTGGCCGCGGCGCGATGTCGTTCGGCAAGAGCCGCGCGCGACTGCTGGGCGAGGACCAGGTCACCGTGACGTTCGCCGACGTTGCGGGCGTCGATGAGGCCAAAGAAGAGGTCGGCGAGATCGTCGATTTCCTCAAGGACCCGGGCAAGTTCCAGAAACTTGGCGGCAAGATCCCCAAGGGCGTGCTGATGGTCGGCTCGCCGGGCACCGGCAAGACTCTGCTTGCGCGCGCCATTGCCGGCGAAGCAAAAGTGCCGTTCTTCACCATCTCGGGTTCGGATTTCGTGGAGATGTTTGTGGGCGTTGGCGCCTCGCGAGTGCGCGACATGTTCGAGCAGGCCAAGAAGCACGCGCCATGCATCATCTTCATCGACGAAATCGACGCTGTAGGGCGTCACCGGGGCGCGGGCCTGGGCGGCGGTCACGACGAACGCGAGCAGACTCTGAATCAGTTACTGGTCGAGATGGACGGCTTCGAGGGCAACGAAGGCGTCATCGTCATCGCCGCCACCAACCGGCCCGATGTGCTCGATCCGGCTTTGCTGCGCCCGGGTCGGTTCGACCGGCAGGTCGTGGTTCCGCTCCCCGACGTGCGTGGGCGCGAACAGATTCTCAAGGTGCACATGCGGCGCGTGCCGATCGCGGACGACGTCAAGCCCTCCATCATCGCGCGGGGTACGCCGGGATTCTCCGGCGCGGATCTCGCCAACCTCGTCAACGAGGCGGCGCTGTTCGCCGCGCGCGCCAACCGCCGCCTGGTGACGATGGACGAATTCGAGCGCGCCAAGGACAAGATCATGATGGGCGCCGAGCGGCGCTCGATGGTCATGAGCGAGGATGAGAAACGCATGACCGCGTTCCACGAAGCAGGTCACGCCATCGTGGGCTTGAGCGTTCCCGAGCACGATCCCGTGTACAAGGTCACGATCATCCCGCGTGGCCGCGCGCTGGGGGTGACCATGTTCCTGCCCGAGGGCGACCGCTACAGCACCAGCAAGCGCAGGCTCGAGAGCCGAATCACGACGCTGTTCGGCGGTCGCGTCGCCGAGGAACTGATCTTCGGCGCCGAGGCCGTGACGACCGGCGCAGCGAATGACATCGAGCGCGCCACCGAGCTCGCCCGCAACATGGTGACCAAGTGGGGCCTCTCGGATCGGCTGGGGCCCTTGACCTACAGCGAGGAAAGTGGCGAGGTGTTCCTTGGCCGCAGCGTGACCCAGCACAAGCAGGTCTCGGACGTCACCGCGCACGCAATCGACGAGGAGGTTCGCCGCGTGATCGACAACAATTTCCAGCGGGCGCGCCAGATCGTCACCAGCAGCCTTGACAAGCTGCACACGATGGCCGAGGCCTTGATGAAGTACGAGACCATCGACGAGGAGCAGCTCAAGGACATCATGGACGGGCGTACGCCGCGTCCGCCGAAGGATTGGGATGACTCGGTGCCGACGCCTGCCACAACAAAGCCGGCAGAGAAGCCTGGCCCCGCGATCGGAACGCCCGCCGGGCAGCACTAGCGGTTAGTGCTCGAGGAGAGGCTCACGGGCCTTGACGTGAGCTGCCCCGTTTTCCGTCATGCAGCTTCTCTGCGGTGACAGGACCCTCGACCTGACGCAACCCTGCGTCATGGGCGTGCTCAACGTCACGCCCGATTCGTTCTCCGATGGCGGACGCTACTTCGATGCGGGACGTGCCATCGAACACGCGCATCGGATGGTCGAGCAGGGTGCCGCAATATTGGACATCGGTGGCGAATCTACGCGGCCCGGTGCGCCCGACGTGGATACGGACGACGAGCTGCGCCGTGTGCTGCCAGTAATACGGGCCCTAGCAGTCAAAGTGTCCGTGCCGGTCTCGGTAGACACATCCAAGCCCGACGTGATGCGCGCTGCCGTGGACGAGGGGGCCACCCTGATCAACGACATTCGCGCCCTGCAATCACCGGGCGCATTGGTGGCCGCTGCCGGCACGCGCGCTGCCGTGTGCCTGATGCACATGCAGGGCGAGCCGCGGACCATGCAGATCGAGCCGCGCTATGGCGACGTCGTACGAGAGGTTCGCGAGTTCCTGAAACGCCGTCTGGAGGACTGCGTGCGGGGAGGGATCCGGCGCGAGAGGATCGTCATCGATCCGGGGTTCGGCTTCGGCAAGACCTTGCAGCACAATCTCGCTCTGGTGAACGGCTTGCAGCAGCTCACAGATCTGGGGGTTCCGGTGCTGGCGGGGCTGTCAAGGAAGGCGATGCTTGGCACTATACTCGGCAAGCCTGTCGATCAGCGGCTGTATGGGAGTCTGGCGCTGGCGACGGTCGCTGTCTTGAAGGGCGCGCGGATCATTCGCGCGCATGATGTCGCCGAAACCGTCGATGCCGTGAAGGTGGCTGCGGCGGTGCTCAAGGGAGGCTGAAGTTGTCGCGCAAGTATTTCGGCACTGATGGCGTCCGTGGCCATGTTGGGCGGCACCCGATGACCGTCGACTTCGCGTTGCGTCTGGCGAGCGCGGCAGCGCGCGTGCTGGCGCCCGAAGGCGGAACGGTGCTGATCGGCAAGGACACGCGCCTGTCCGGTTACATGTTCGAAGCCGCGTTGGAAGCCGGGTTCGTGGCCGCCGGCGTGGATGTGTTGCTGATCGGGCCATTGCCGACGCCCGGCATCGCCTACATGACACAGCGCTTCCGCTGCGATTTCGGCGTCGTGATCAGCGCCTCGCACAACCTTTACGACGACAACGGCATCAAGTTCTTCGATTCCAGCGGCGGCAAGCTCAACGACGAGCTGGAAACGGAGATCGAGCGGCGCCTCGATGAGCCGGCACTCACGCGTGAATCACGCGCGCTTGGGCGCGCCACGCGCGTTGACAAGTCGCGCACGCAGTACCAGGATTTCTGTCGCGCCTCGCTGCCCCCGGGCATGGATCTTGCGGGCTTCAAGATCGTGATCGACTGTGCCAACGGCGCCGCGTACAAGGCCGCGCCGCGCGTGCTCGCCGATCTCGACGCCGAGATCGTGCCGATCGGCTGCTCCCCCAACGGGCGCAACATCAACGATGGCTGCGGCTCGTTGGCGCCGGAGCTGCTGCAGCTGACGGTTTCCGGCGTGCGCGCGCACGTGGGGATCGCCCTCGACGGTGACGGCGATCGGCTGGTCATGGTCGACGATCTTGGCCGCATCGTGGATGGCGATCAGCTGCTCTACGTCATCGCCTGCGCGCGGGCCGCGGATGGAACGTTGCGAGGCCCGGTGGTCGGCACGGTGATGAGCAACCTGGGTCTCGAGCTGGCCCTCAAGGAGCGGGGCATCGAGTTCCGCCGCGCGCCGGTGGGCGATCGCTACGTCCTGAATCTCCTGCGTGAAACCGGCGGAATGCTCGGCGGCGAAACTTCAGGGCACCTGCTGTGCCTCGACAAGACCACGACTGGCGACGGATTGATCAGCGCGTTGCAGGTGCTCGCGATCATGAAACAGACGGGCCGCAGTCTGGCGGAGCTGACCGCCGGGATGGTTCGATGCCCGCAAGTGTTGCTCAACGTCAAGGTCGAGCATCGCTTCGATCCAGCCAGCAGCGGGGCCGTCCAGGATGCGGTGCGTGCGATCGAGGCGGAGCTCAAGGAGAACGGTCGCGTCGTGTTGCGTGCATCCGGCACCGAGCCGGTGATCCGCGTCATGCTCGAGGGCCGCGATGAGGCGGTCATCCGCCCCCACGCCGAACGGCTGGCGCAGGTCGTGCGCACGGCCGCCGCCGCCGCTTGATCATTGCTTTCACCGCCCCCCGCGCTTAAGATCGCGCGCCCTTTTTAACCGCCCGCCGGAGCCGCGGCTCGGACGGCCGGGACCTTGAGCTGGAGTTGAGAAATGCGTCGGCCCCTCGTGGCGGGCAACTGGAAAATGCATGGCTCGCGCGCCGAAGCGGCCGCCTTGCTCGACGAGCTGATACAGCAGCAGAGCGACAAGCTCGCGGCCGAGATCGCAGTGTGCCCACCGTTCGTGTACCTGCAGGAAGCGGGGCGGCGGCTCAAGGAAAGCAATATCGCGCTCGGCGGCCAGAACGTGTGCGCCGAACCGGTGGGGGCATTTACGGGCGAAATTTCGGCGGCCATGCTCAAGGACGTCGGCTGTCGCTACGTGATCGTCGGCCACTCCGAGCGTCGCGCCCTCTATATTGAGGACGACCAACTGGTCGCGCGCAAGTTCGTCGCCGCGCAGAGCCAAAAGATCACGCCGATCCT
>DATBVX010000309.1:0-4978 GCA_036515135.1 Steroidobacteraceae bacterium | reverse complement strand
CGCTACGGTGGAAGCGTCCCGCCATTCCTTCGCATGAGGAGTCTATTGATGAAATGCTCACTCGCGAGGGTTCTGCTCGCTCTGCTCCTGTTCACCGACGCGGCCTTCGCCGCCGACCCGCTTCCGTCCTGGAACGACACCGCACCTAAGCAGGCGATCATCGCCTTCGTCGAGAAGGTGACGAAACCCGGTTCGCCTGATTTTGTGCCGGTGCCGGAACGCATCGCCGTCTTCGACAACGACGGTACGCTCTGGTGCGAGCAGCCGGTGCCCGTGCAACTGTACTTCGCACTCGACCGCGTGAAGGCACTAGCGCCGCAGCATCCGGAGTGGAAGAACCGGGAACCGTTCGCTTCGCTGCTCAAGGGCGATATGAAAACCGCGCTCGCCGGCGGTGACCACGCGGTTCTCGAGCTCTTCATGGCCACACACACCGGCATGACCACGGTGGAATTCGAGCAGATCGTCAAGGACTGGATCGCGACCGCGAAGCATCCGAAGACCGGCAAGCTCTACACCGAGATGGTGTATCAGCCGATGCTTGAAGTGCTCGCTTACCTGCGCGCGAACGGCTTCAAGAACTTCATCGTTTCGGGAGGCGGCATCGAATTCATGCGCCCGTGGGCAGAAAAAATCTATGGTATTCCGCCGGAGCAGGTCGTAGGCAGCAGCATCAAGACCCAATTCGAGTTGCGCGACGGCAAGCCGGTGCTGGTCCGCCTGCCCGAGCTGAACTTCAACGACGACAAGGGCGGCAAGCCCGTCGGCATCAACCAGCACATCGGCCGCCGTCCCATTGCCGCGTTCGGAAATTCAGTCGGCGACCAGCAGATGCTGGAATACGCGCAGGGCGGCAGCGGCGCGCGGTTCATGCTGCTCGTGCTGCACGATGATGCGGCGCGCGAATACGCCTACGGTCCGGCACGCGGATTGCCGGACGTCAAACTGGGTGCCTTCCCGCCCGCGCTTGATGAGCATGCGAAGAAGGATCGCTGGACCGTCGTCAGCATGAAGGACGATTGGACAAAGGTCTTCGCGTTCGAGCAGCCCCCAGTCACGGCAATCGACATCCTGTTGGAGCCGGACGCCACGATGCTCCGGCATGCCGAAGCCAACAACGCTCGCCTGCTCAAGGTCTTCCCGAAAGGCTTCGCCCTCGATGCAGCGCACCGTCCTCACATCACGCTGATTCAGCGCTTCGTCCGAACCGCGGACCTGGACAAGGTCTATGCCGCCGCCGGCAAGGTTCTCGCCGGCGCCAATGTGAACGGCATGAAGTTGGATGCCTTCAAGTACTACTACATCCCGAGCAAGGACATTGGCGTCGCAGGCATTGTCGCGAAGCCGACCCCTGAATTGATCAAGCTGCAACAGGATCTGATCGCCGCTGTGGCCCCGTTCACGGTGGAAACCGGAACCTCGGCCGCGTTCGTCACGACGCCCGACGATCGCGTCATCGATCCGCTCCTGATCGAATACGTTTCGACGTACGTTCCGAAGTCTTCCGGCGAGCATTTCAATCCGCACGTGAGCACCGGCGTCGGCCCCCGGGAATACCTCGACAAAATGCTCACCGAACCATTTGAGCCTTTCACTTTCTCGCCCGCGGGCGCGGCCGTTTACCAGCTAGGCCAGTTCGGCACGGCGGCGAAGAAACTCAAAGAATGGGATTTTAAGCCTTGAAGCACGCTGCTGGACGGTGGACGAGCGCGCCGCTTTCGTCCGAGCGATCAAATTGAGCTGATCCGGTTCGGACGGCATAGCGAATTTAGTGTCTCGCCCGAGCCCAGCCATTACATGCGATTACTCACATGGCCGGTCGGGATTGTCTGGCGAATCGATGTGATCGGCCAGAACGGCTCCGCGCAACGAATTACTGACCTGATCGGTGGGCGCAAGGCGAGCGACCGGACCAGTGATCGTGCCGGTCACCTGGACCAACGGGCCGTTCTCAATCGGTCCGTGCTTGAGTTGCGGCTTGACTATGAAATCCATCTGGCTACTGCGTAACTCGATCCATCCCACAGCCCGCATGTGCACATTGTCCGTGTCGATCAGCACGCGGTCGCTCGCGGCGCGGCCGTCGCTCAGGGTGAAAGGCCCGCCCATGCAATTGACGTGCGACACGCTGCCTTCGGCTGGCAAGGCGAACACCAGCTTCAGGAAACCCTTGGACCAGCGTTCGACTTCATCGAGCGGCAGTTCAGCGGGGCCCGCCATGACGCGGATCGATCCGGTTGCGTGTTCGACCAGCGCATTGAAAGTCTCACCAGTAGCACTGAGGTCCGCCGACACGTCCAGATAGCCGCCGGCACCCTTGCCGTGTGTCGGCGCATCAATCCACGGATCCAGATCCAGGTGAGTCGCTGTGGCCAGGAGTTTTGCCGCAACACCGCTTTCCATTTCGTCCGTACCGAGATCGATGGTGAATTCCCCAGCGCCGAGCCGACCGTGCTCGGCGTGAAACTGGTACCCATTCTGGCGTTCAGAAAGCCGACCGTGGACGCGCAGTGCACCGAGCGTGACCTCGTGCCATTTCAGAGACTGTGCGCGTGCGTCGACATCGAGCGATAAACCGCCGAGCGCACGCGGTCGATCAATCTCGCCCTTGACCGCGATCTCTGCGCCGGCAAACTGTGTCGTGGCTCGGATCGGCCATGAGCGATCGGCTCTCAAGTCACTCCACGTGCCGCCCACGAACGTCAACATCGGCGACTCATCCGAAGGATGTAGCTGGAGCATCAACTGCACGGGTTCACGGGGCCATGCCAGCGCCGAGACCTGAGCGATGTCTTGCTTCAATTCCTTGCCACAGAGTCCGCCGCGACAGGTCAAGTGCAGATTTGTCACCGATACCCGCCCCAGGCTTGTGATGTCGTCGAGGGCCGAAACAACGCGATTCCAATTGCAGGAGGATTTTGGGGTCGGCGAAATGCATAGCTCAACGTCGGTCATGTTGAGCCTGCGGATCGACCAGCGACCAAAGAGGCGTGGCAGCGCTTCAATCTGGACCTGCATCGTCCGAGCGACCAGAGCCTCGGGGTCGTTGTGGACATCTGTATCGGCAAGGTGAATGCCATGGAGCGTCAGCAACGGTCGCAGCGAAAGACGCACGTAAACTGGTCCGTTGACCGTGACTGTGAATCCGAGGAGCCGCGACATAGGCCGCTCGACGAGCCACCGATGGTGCTCGAGCCGGAACTGGTGGCGCGACAGGACTACGGATGCAACCAACACGGCGAGCAGCACGCCGATGAGGATCGCTACGCGACGCTTACAGATCACGCACGGCATCGACAACTAGACTCATGCAGGTCAGACCCGCCTCCGCCTTCTGCAGTTCCGAAACGTCGATCGATCGCGTCTTGACGCCCGCTCTGCGCAGCTTCTCTTCTGTGCGCGGGCACGATGCATGCACCAGCGTGATTCCACCCACCGTAAGGGTGTTGGCGGCGGTGGGTTCTCGTGGATCAACTGCGATCACTCGTAGCCCGCCAAATACATCTTTCGCGACATTACTTGGGTTCGCAACGACCATATCCGGCGGGATGAAGCTGCACGCGCTCTTCAGATGCAGGCAAT
The DNA here is from genome assembly GCA_036515135.1 of Steroidobacteraceae bacterium. GTDB lineage: Bacteria > Pseudomonadota > Gammaproteobacteria > Steroidobacterales > Steroidobacteraceae > DATBVX01. The sequence goes on along the minus strand of DATBVX010000309.1, from coordinate 1,396 downwards.
CGGCGACACGCACAGCTCGCACTCGATAACCAAACTCCGATACGGCATTCTCCAGCATTGCGAAACCCTCCGGATTCGTGCGCCCCGAAGAGCCGACGAAGAGCGTCTTGCCAATCAGCAGCACATCGCCACCGTCGAGGCAGCCCGGCGCATCAATCGAACGCGAGGGGCGGTAAGCACGTAACGCCTCCGCCACTGACGCCGCCTCGCCTCGTCGTGATTCCGCACCCGAGCGCGTGATCACGGCGACCTCGGGGAGTATCACGGCCATGTCCTCGACGAAGACCGCGTCGGGGTGCTGCGGGAGTGGCGGCAGCCATTCGATCTTGAGCCCGAGCTCGCTCAACGCCCCCACGTATCGTTCATGCTGCGTCCGCGCGAGCGGCACCTGGATCGCGACGCGATCCAGATGTGTGAGCTCGCAACGCATCAGCGCATCGCTCGGCTCACGAACGAGGGCAATCGTCGAAGCGGACGTGTTCATGGGTTCATTCGAGTCATCGAGCCAGATTTCGCGCCCTCAGCGCAGCTCGCGCACGATTTCCCGAATCGCCTCCCGCGACTGGTCGATCTCGGCCGTGATGCGATCGACGCTCGCCTCGCCGTCCCGGATCTGCTGCCAATTGGCTTGCCACACCTGACGAAGCTTTTCCGCGCGCTGGGGCGCCGGCGCCGGCAGCACCTGGGAGAGATCGGAAATCAGCGCGACCCGACCCCAGCCGGCCATCGGATGGCCGAACTGTTCGTCCTTCGCGAAGAAGGCGAAATTCACGACGAGCTGCAGCTCGCCGAGATTTTTCAGGACCTCGAAGGCCGCGAGGCGGACGCTGCGGTTTTCTTCGGTCTGCTCGTTGCGCCACGTGTTGTAGCCGAGGCTGCCCAACGCCACCACGAGACTGATCAGCGCAACTGCGTTTGCATGCAGTTGCTCTTGAATCGTCTGCGCCATGACAACATTCTCCTTCCGCCGTAGGTGACCCAGCCAGTATGCGATATCTCGGTTGTGAGTGCCGGACGGCGACGCCGGATAGGGGCAGTCTCAATCTCGACTGACCCCGGCTTTGCGGACACGCGGATATCCAACTACAGTGCGACTGGAGAAGGTCCCGCTGTTCCTTCACCTGTTTGCGCTCACGCTTCGAGCGGCGCGGTCTCCTCAATGATCGTCGTGCCGATCGCCGATACCGGAGTGCGAGATCAAAATGTCCAGGCAAAAATTCCTCGGCGCCACCGTGCTCGTCGGCATTGTGGCGTTGTTCTTCGTCGTGCCGCCGCTCGCCGCCGTCTATACGGATTGGCTGTGGTTCCTCGAGGTGGGCCATGAGCAGGTGTTCGTGCGCACGCTGACCACGCGATTCTTGCTTGGCGGCGCGGTGTTTCTGGTCGCCTTCGCCGT
>DATBVX010000308.1:0-3028 GCA_036515135.1 Steroidobacteraceae bacterium | reverse complement strand
GTGGATCAAGCGCCATGAGCCCGCGATCTTTACCTGCGCGCTGCTCAACAGCCTGCCGATGGGGTTCTACGCGCCGGCGCAGCTGGTACGCGACGCGCGCGAACACGGTGTCGAAGTGCGCTCCGTCGATGTGCTCGCGAGTGACCTCGATTGCACGCTCGAGCGGCGCGTGGACGGCGAGCCCGCGTTGCGCCTGGGTCTTCGCCTCGTCAAAGGGCTCTCCCGCAGCGGCGCTGGTCTATTGGTTGTCGCACGCTCGGAACGTCCGTTCGACAACCTGCAGGATCTCGCCCGGCGCGTGGCGCTCGACAAACGCGATCTGCGCGCATTGGTGGATGCGGGCGCCTGCATGCGACTCACCGGCAATCGCCATCGCGCCGCGTGGGAAGCCGCAGCGGTCGAGTCACCTTTGCCGGTGTTCCCCGAGATCGAGGTGGCGGAGGGGATTCCGATGCTCCCCGTTCCCACCGAAGGGCAGAGCATCGTGGCGGACTATCGAGCCTTGAGTCTCTCTCTCGGCCGGCATCCACTGGCCCTGTTGCGCGAACGCCTGCGCGAGCATGGATTGTTGACCGCACGCGAGCTCAAGGAGCTGGCGCATGGTACGCAGGTGCGCACCGCGGGTATCGTCATCACGCGGCAACGCCCAGCGAGCGCGAGTGGCGTCACTTTCATCACCATCGAAGATGAGACCGGCCACGCTAATCTCATCGTGTGGGCGGCCGTCGCCGAAGCGCAGCGGCGGCATTTCCTCGAGGCGCGCCTCCTGGAAGTACACGGCGAACTGCAGCGCCAGGGCGAGGTGATGCACGTGATCGCCGCGCGGCTCAACGATCTCAGCCGCTGGCTCGGAACCCTCGAAGCGCGCTCGCGCGACTTTCGCTAACGCCACAAAAACGTCATCCCGCAGCGTCGGCCGAAAGCGGCGCGATGCAGCGCTCGCCCTGGTTCCGCGGGTTGTTGACGTACGTGCTCACCGTCGCGTGTTTGAAGTCGCCAAGACTCTGATTGGCGATGATCTGGCGCAGAGTCGATGAATCGGCGTTCGACGGATCGAGCCATCCGTTGTACGAGCTCTCCGGCAGCACGACCGGCATCCGATCGTGAAGGCCCGCGACGCTCGTCGCCGCCGCGCGCGTGAGAACTGAAAACGTGAGCAATGGCTCGGCGTCATTCTCCGGTTTCCAGCTCGACCACAACCCGGCAAATGCCAGCGGCTGCAATCCGTCGAGGTGAATGAAGTGCGGCCGACGCACCTCATGGATCTCGCCCGTCGCGGTGTCGATGCGCGATTCCGTGCGCCACTCGTACCAACCCACTGCCGGAACCAGGCAACGCGCCCCGCGGAATGCCGCGCGCCACATCGGCTTCTCGGGTGCTTCCTCGGAGCGGGCGTTGATCGTGAGCTTGGGGGGCCGTGCCTGCTTCCACCAGCCGGGGATGAAGCCCCATTTCATCGCCCGGGCCTCGGGTCCGCTCTCGCCCGCCGTCACCACCGAAAGTTGCATGCTCGGGGCCGCGTTGTAGAGCAGTTCGAAAGGGTCGTGCCAGCGCACCTGAACCACGCGTTCCATCGCCGCCATGATTCGGGACACGAAGCGCGCACACATGACGGCAGTATAGGCATTGGTTCCGGGAGGGGTCACTTCAGTGACGACTGGTTCCTGTCCATGTACCGTTGCGAACTTGGGCCGCAGTCGAGGTCGCGGTCAAGGGAGTTTCATGCGACGTTTCATACGATTGATCTTGTTCCTGCTCGCCGCGCTCGTGGCGCTTCCCGGCCAGGCAGCTGACGACCCACCGATTGTGCGGGCGCGGCAGTTGCTCCAGAAAGCGATCCTCGTTGACGGTCACAACGACCTGCCGTGGGCGGTGCGCACTTACGAGAAAGCACCGGGGGATCTCGAGGCCTACGACCTGCGCGTCGAGGCGCCGGGTCACACCGACATTCCGCGTCTGCGCAAAGGTGGCGTCGGTGCACAGTTCTGGTCGGTTTACGTGCCGGGCGAGTTGCCGGATCTCGCGATCCGGATGCAGCTCGAACAGATCGATCTGGCGAGGCGGATCGTCGCCCGCTATCCGGGCGCGCTGCGGTTGGCCGGGACGGTGGCGGAGATCCGGGCCGCACACAAAGCGGAGCGCATCGCTTCAATGCTGGGGGTCGAAGGCGGTCACGCCATCGGCAATTCGCTCGGCGTGCTGCGCGCGTACTACGACCTCGGTGTGCGCTACATGACTCTCACCCACAACACGCACACCGACTGGGCCGACTCGGCGGCCGAGGTACCCCAGCGCCATGGCGGGCTCACCGCATTCGGCGAAGAAGTCGTGCGCGAGATGAACCGGCTTGGAATGCTGGTCGATCTCTCTCATACGTCGGTCGAGACGATGCGCGACGCCCTGCGAGTCTCGCAGGCGCCGGTCATTTTCTCCCATTCGGCCGCAGCGACGATCTGCAACGTGCCGCGCAATGTCCCTGACGACATCCTGCTCGAGCTCAAGCGCAATGGGGGCGTGCTCATGGTCACTTTCGTCGCGGGGTTCGTCGACGCTGAGGTGGCGAAAGTGACGCAGCCGGCGATTGCCGAGTTCAACCTGCGCTCGCGGGAAATGAAAACCGAGGAGGAGCGCGCCGAGCTCTACAAGGAAATCATCGAAAGCCTGAAAATCCCGCGAACGACGGTTGCCAAGGTCGCCGATCACGTCGAGCACGTGCGCGCGGTCGCCGGCATCGAGCATGTCGGGGTCGGCGGAGACTTCGACGGCAATACGTTCTGGCCAGAGGGATTGAGCGACGTGTCGATGTATCCGAACCTGTTCGCGGAACTGATCCGGCGTGGCTGGTCGGATCGCGAGCTCAAGCTTGTGGCAGGCGAGAACCTGCTGCGGGCGCTCGGCCAGGCCGAAAAAGTAGCTGCCCGGCTCAACGAATCCACCGCCACCTCGATGGCCGGGACCCATTAGCTGTCGCCAACTGGCGACAAGCCCATCAAGCCCTCGAAATTGCCAAACGCGTATCGGCTGGGGG
>DATBVX010000307.1:0-3652 GCA_036515135.1 Steroidobacteraceae bacterium | reverse complement strand
CCCCCGCCGCACGCGGTCAGCACCGCACCGGCCAGCATCAGCAGGCACGCGCGCAGCCCTCGATTGACGCGGCGGTCAGCCAAGATCCGTCCTCCCTAGTCCGGCATCCATTGGTTCGTTGCTTCGGCCGTCAGCCTATCTGACACGACGCTCGGATGGGTACTGTTGACCTCTCATTTGCGCCCAGGGTTGCACTGCAGGTCCAATCGATCGACGCTTGTCCCCGCGAATCCCTGTCAACGCTTCCGGAGCGGCACTTTGTCGGCTTTTTGCGTCAGTCGTGTGGAAATGAATGCGGCGCGTCGCAGTCCTGAGGTCGCGCGATGAGGCGCTCCGTCTTCATACTTCTCATCGTTCTCGCGCTGCTCGCGGTACTCACATTCGACATCCTGATCAAGGCGGGCGCATTCGTTCGCATCGAGCCGCACTTCGCGGGAACCTGCGAGCCATTGGCACTCCCGGGTAGTGCGGAGGACATTCAAGTCGATCGCGCGGCGGGGCTCGCTTATCTATCCGTACTCGATCGTCGCGCCGTTCGGCAGGGAAAGGATGTCGTCGGCACGATTGTCGCCGTTGATCTCAACGCCGAAGCGCTCGGCATCTCGCCGGTGCTGGTCGATGCGCCCGCGGACTTCCGTCCGCACGGCCTGAGTCTGTACTCGCCGCCCGACGGTCCTCAGCGGCTGTTCGCGATCAGCCATCCGCTGAGCAAGCCGCACACCGTCGAGATTTTCGAGCGGGGCGCCGACGGTCTCTTTCATCACCTTGAGACCTTTCACAACCCACTGCTCGTCGATCCGAACGCGATTGTCGCGGTCGGGCCGCGCCAGTTCTATGTCGCCAACTTTTCCGGCGCGTCTCCTGGCATTGAGCGCTTCATGGAGATGTATTTCGGCCGCGCGCTTGCCGAGATCGTCTATTTCGACGGCGAGGTGATGCGCGCGGTGGACGAGCCGATCGCGTTCGGTACCGGCATCGCGGCGAGCGCGGATGGCGGGCGCGTCTATGTCAGCGAGGCGAATGCGCGGCGATTGCGCATCTATTCGCGTGACTCGGAGACCGGCGACCTGGCGCTGGTCGAGTACGTCGACATCGACACAATTCCCGACAACCTCAATGTCGCCGAAGACGGCGCCATCTGGATTGCGGCACATCCGAAGCCGTACCAGCTGCTGAAGCACCTGCAGGATCCGGCGAGACAGTCGGCGACGCAGGTACTGCGCGTCGCTGGCGACCCGCAGGCCGAGAACCGCATTCAGGAGATCTACTTGAATGCGGGGGACGCGATTTCAGCCGGCAGCGTGGCAGCGTTACTTGGCAAACGACTGCTGATTGGCTCGATGATCGAGCCCGAACTCCTCGATTGCCGTCTACCCTAGTGCTGCGATCCAAACCCGCCGGTAGCAGGCCGGATTTCCGCGGTTTGAGCCATGAATTGACATCAATACGCTAGAGAACCGCATGATTGGATCCAGTGGGAGCAACAATATCGCCGCTCATCGAATCACTCGCGCGCCCTTGCCCTTCATGATGGCTTCGACTTCCCTGGCGTTCACCATCGAAGTGTCGCCCGGCGTCGTCATCGCGAGCGCGCCATGTGCGGCGCCGTATTCGACCGCGGCCTGCGGGCCCTTGCCCTCGAGAAATCCGTACGCGAGACCCGAGGCAAAGCCGTCACCGCCACCGACGCGATCGTAGATCTCGAGATTCTCGCGCGTGACCGACTGGTAGAACTGCCCGCCGGCGTAAAGGATCGCCGCCCAGTCGTTGACGCTCGCCGTTTTCGCATTGCGCAGAGTGGTCGCCGCCACCTTGAAGTTGGGGAATGCCTTCACGGCGGCCGCGATCATCTTCTTGAAATTCGCCGGATCGATGTTCGAGATGTGCTCATCGATCCCCTCGACTTCGAACCCCAGGCAGGCGGTGAAATCTTCCTCGTTGCCAATCATCACGTCGACGAAGCGCGCGATGCTGCGATTGACCTTCTGCGCGCCCTCCTTGCCACCGCGGCTCTTCCACAGCGAGGCGCGATAATTAAGGTCATAGGACACAATCGTTCCGTACTTTCGCGCCACCTCCACGGCTTCGATCACCGTTTCCGCTGTCCCGGTGTCGAGCGCCGCGAAAATGCCGCCGGTGTGGAACCAGCGCACGCCTTCCTCACCGAAGAGCTTCTCCCAGTTCACCTCGCCCGGCTTGATCTGGGAAGCGGCGGAATGACCCCGATCGGAACAGCCGAGTGCCGCGCGCACGCCAAATCCCTTCTCCGTGAAATTGAGGCCGACGCGGGTATTGCGGCCCAGGCCATCGAACTCGCGCCAGATGACGTGCGACAGATCCACGCCACCTTGCATGATGAAATCCTCGACCAGCGAGCCGAGATCGTTTTGCGGCAACGCGGTCACCACGGTCGAGCGCTTGCCCCAGCACTTGCGCATCGCGCGCGCCACGTTGTATTCGCCGCCGCCTTCCCAGACCTGGAAGTTGCGCGCATTGCGCACGCGTCCGAAACCCGGATCGAATCGCAACATGACTTCGCCCAGCGCCGCGCAGTCCCAGCGCGTTTCCGAGGCGGGGCGAATCTTGAGCACATTGTCAGTCATGGCTCACTTTCCACGAATGCTCTTGATGAGCTGCACCGTCGTGCGGACCTTGGCTTCAATGCCCGCGTAGTCCTGCTTGCCGAGCAGCTCCGTCGTAATGAGATTGCTGCCCATGCCCACGCAGGCAACGCCGGCGTCGAACCACTTGCGCAGGGACTCTCCGGTGCAGTCGACGCCGCCGGTCGGCATGATCCGCGTCCACGGGCAGGGGCCCAGCATCGCCTTCACGAAATCGGGCCCGCCCACTGAGGTCCCCGGGAAGATCTTGACGATCTCGCAGCCGAGCTCCTCCGCGTAGCCGATCTCGGTGGCGCTGCCGCAGCCCGGGCTGTACGGAATCTTGCGGCGGTTGCACACCTTGGCGACATCGGGATTGAGCCCGGGGCCGACGACGAAGCGGGCACCATTGGCGATGTAGATGCCCGCGGTCGGGGCATCGACGATCGAGCCTACGCCCATGATTACGCTGGGGTCCGCGGTGGCGAAGTGGCGCGCCACCTCGCTGAAGACGTGCGACGCAAAGTCGCCGCGGTTGGTGAACTCGATGCACTTGGCGCCGCCGTTGGCGCACGCCTGGATCACCTTTCTGCAGACCTCGACATCCGGGTGATAGAAGACCGGGATCACCCCCTGGTCGATCATCGCCGTCAGGACTGCCATGCGGTCTTTAGCCATCCCAAGACCTCCCCCCATCAAAATGAACATAACATGGGACTCGGACGCCCCCTCCACGGCGGGCGGAGCCAACAACTCCCGTGGCTCGAATCCCCGTCGCGACGCAACACTGTTGCGCTCGCACGACGCATATTGCCGATCGTACTCGACCTCTGATAGCCTCGCGATGCTACCGGTGTCATTTCCGCACTCGAACGGAAATGCTACCGGTGTCAGGAGAATACCTGAAGCGGCGTAACGAGGGGGGATTTACCGATGTTCAAGCCCATGCCCGGACTGCGGCTTTCGCGCATTGTGCTGGGAGCATTTGCCGGTTTTCTTTCATGGTCGTCACTCGCGGCTGCCGAGCAGGCGGCCGAAGCAACGGCGCCACA
>DATBVX010000306.1:0-4230 GCA_036515135.1 Steroidobacteraceae bacterium | reverse complement strand
CTGGGCAGCGTGCGCCTGCGCGGCGCGGCACCCGAGGCGCCGGCACCGCGTGAAACGGCACTGGTAAAGGCGACCGGAGGATTTCTCGCGCGCGTGCTGCTTCCGGTGCAGGCCGGGCTGCGGCTCATGGAGCTCTTCTTCAACGATTTCCGCCGGCGACTCAGTCTGGCCGAGGATGGCCGGCCCGTGTGGGAGTGGCTCGAACGTCAGCCCCGAGTGAGTCGCTCCGATCTCGAGTCGCTCAGGGCGCTCGAAGCGCGCTTGCGGACCGGGAAGCGCGTCGATCTCGTCCGCCTGCAGAATCTGCTCGTCAAGCTTCAAGGACAGGTATGACCAATCCAGCACAGGCCCTCGATCAACACCTGCAGGTCGAGCTCGGCCGGGTCGTGCTCGGGCTGTCGCCTTCGATCCGCATGCTCGCCATCGCGTTGCTGGCACGCGGTCACGTGCTGATCGAAGGACCGCCAGGACTCGGAAAGACGCTGCTCAGCAAGTCGCTGGCGCGCGCGCTCGGCGGCGACTTCAAGCGCATCCAGGGAACAGCGGACCTGATGCCTACCGATATCACCGGCGTGCACGTCTTCGATTCAGCGCGGCAGGCGTTCGTGTTCCGGCCCGGACCGATCTTCGCCGACGTCGTGCTCGCCGACGAGATCAACCGGGCAGGACCCAAGACGCAATCGGCCCTGCTCGAAGCCATGGAAGAACGCCAGGTGACGGTCGAACGCGATCGATTCCAGCTGCCGGCGGACTTCCTGGTCATCGCAACGCAGAACCCGCACGAATTCGAGGGCACATTCCCGCTACCCGAATCGCAGCTCGATCGCTTCATGCTCCGCATCGAGCTCAGTTACCCGGAACGCAGCGCCGAAACCGAGATCCTGGAACGCTACGGCAGTCCGACATCACCCGCGGATCCGGTGGCAGCGATTCATCCCGTCGAGCGGGACCTGATCGAGCAGGCCCGCGCCGCCGCAGGGGCGGTGCACGTCTCGGCAGCGTTGGTCCAGTACGTCCTCGACATCGCACGCGCCTCGCGCGAGCACGCACAGGTTTCGCTGGGTGTCTCGACCCGTGGAGCGCTCGCGCTCTTGCGGTGCGCGCGGATCGCCGCGGCGCTGCGGGGCGGCGAGTTCGCCACTCCGGACGATGTCAAGCAACTGGCACCGGCGGTGCTTGCACATCGCCTGCTGCTCACGCCGGAGGCGGCACTCGAGAACGTGACGGCTGCCGCTCTGGTGGCGCAGATCCTCGAGCGCACGCCAGTCCCGAAATGAGCTTCACCGCTGCATGAATCTCTCTGCCCGCGCCCTCGTCCTGATCGCGCTCACCGTCGCGCTCGCGATAGTCGGGATCTGGACCTCGGACACTACATTGCGCGGCCTTTGGAAGCTGCCGGCGGCGCTGATCCTGCTCGGACTTGCCGTCGAAGGCGTGCTGCTCCGGCGCCGTCCGTTCTCACTGTTCGTCGATGTCTCCCCGCGTGGATATCTCGGCCGACCGATGAATGCGCGCATGACGCTCGAGAATCGTAATCGTGCGCCGCTGACGCTTGAATACGCAGTTGATGCGCCGCGGGGGATGAAGGCGCCGCACGGCACGCGAATTCTGCGCGCGCCCGGAGAAGCGACCGCAATCGACCCGCTGGTGGTTGTGCCAGGAAGACTCGGCCCGGCGACCTGGCCCGCGATTCGCGTGCGCATTCTAGGTGCGTTCGGCCTCGCATCCTGGCCAAGGGTGATCGTGCAAAGCGCGCGCATCGCGGTTGCTCCGGATTTGTTGGGCGCTGCTGCGCAGCGCGTTTCGAGCACCGAATCCGGTGCCCTGGCCGGCCGCACGCATGGCTCGGGTGCGGAACTACATCAATTGCGCGAATACCGCCCGGGCGATCCGCTGCATCGGATCGACTGGAAGGCCAGTGCACGTCGCGCGGGTCTGGTGACGCGCGAGTTCACGGAGGATCAGCATCTCGATGTGATCATCGCGCTCGATGCCGGCCGCTCGAGCCGCCTGGCCGCCGGTGATCTGGATCGGCTCGGCGCGTTCGCGAATGTTGCCGCGCGCTTTGCGGAGCACGCGGTGTCACACGACGATCGCGTCGGTCTCGTCGTCTATGCAGAGCGGGTGCAGGGTGTCGTTCCGCCGAGCCGTGGACGCGCGGCCGTCATGCGGATTCGCAGCGGTCTCGAGGGCGTCACTGCTGCGGCTTTGGAATCGAGCCCACTTGCGGCAGCGTTGCGCATTCGCTCGATCGCCCGTCAGCGGAGCCTCATCTTGATGCTCACCGACCTGGATGATGTCACGACAGGTGGTGAGCTCTCGCGCGCGGTGCGCCTGCTGCAGATGAAACACCTGGTGATCGTCGCTGGCGTCGCGTTGCCGGACGTGGAGGAAGTCGCGCTCGCGCCCGCTGAGGAGTGGGCCGACCCTTATCGCGCGCTCGCCGCACGCGAGTGGCAGGCGCGGTCGCGCGCGCACCTGAAATCGCTGCGCAGTGCCGGGACGCCCGTCATTGCCGCACGGCCGGCTGATTTCGAATCCGCGGTCGTGAGCTACTACGCGAGGCTGCGACGCGATCGCCGTGTCTGACTGCTCGCCCCCAGCAGATCGCCACGCAGCAAGGCAACCATGAGCAGCCAGTAGCCCACGCCGATGACGACGCGGCTGGCGAGTGGAAACGTCGGATCGGGGGATACATAGCCCTCGATGAACCCGCAGCCGACGAGCAGCAGGGCGCAGGGCACCAGCAGTTTCCCGATGCGCGCACTTGCCGCCTGGAATGCCTCGCGCCGTGTCTGCTCGCGCGGCCGCACCAGTGCTTCGCCGAGACCGACGCCCGCCGCGCCCGCGATGCAGATCACGCTGATCTCCACCAGCCCGTGTGCGACCACGAAGTTGAACAACCTTAGCGCCAGATCATGGTGCGCCGTGAACGCGAAGAGCGCGCCCAGCATCAGGCCGTTGATCGAGATCAGGTAAAAGGTTCCGAGCCCGAAGAAAATTCCGGTCGCAAATGCGAACAATGTCACCGTGATGTTGTTGGCGAGGATTCCGACGGACAGCACCGAAGACGGCACGATGTTGAGGAGCTGGTCGGTCCACAGTTTGCCGTCTTCTACGTTCTCGATCATTTCATCCGACGCCAAGAGTCCGATCAGCTCTGGATAGGTGTTCACGAGCCAGGCACCGGCGGCCGCGCTCAGAGCCATGAGCAGGGACACCCACACCAGCTGCGCTCGCAGGCCGTGCATGATTCCGGGAACGTCATCGTGCAACAGTCGCTTGAGGTCGCTGCGCCAGTGATGCGGCGGGCGATGAAGGCTGGCGTGCAGATTGGCGTAGAGCGACTCGAGCGCGCTGCGTGTGCGCCCCTCTGGCATCACGCGGCGCGCGAGCGCCAGGTCACGGGCCACAGCTCGGTAGCCCTCCGCCATCTCGATAGCCTCCGAAACACCGCCCGCGCGATCGCGCATCAGGCGCGAAGCCAGGGAGGCGAGCCGCTGCCACACGCCGACTCGGCGATCGAGCCAGCTCCGCAGGGCATGATCGGATGCGTTGCTCACTGCGGAAGTGTGGTGAGCAGCGACTGCAGCCGCTCCCTCATCGTCGATGCATCCTCGATCTCTCCGGCGGTCGGGTCGACGCGCCGCAGGATCTTGCTTGCGAGCTGCGTCCGAGCAGCGGGCTCGAGTTCCGACCAGCGTCCGAGCAGCTCATCGATGACTTCAGCGAGACGAGGGTCAACGCCCGAGTGCGCGACGACAAACGATTCGGCGGACGTGCCCTGCTTGCGCTCACGGTCATAAACCAGGAGCGTTCCGGCTGCGAGGTCTCCGATGCGGACATGCTGCGCGGAGATGAGCGTCACCGCGAGCCCCAGGCAATAGAACATCGGCAGGCAGTCCACGAGGCGGAAGACGTTGCGGAGCAGAATGGCACCGACACCCGGGGTTGCGCCTTCGCGCGTCACGACGCGTACCCCGGCCATGCGCTTGCCGGGCGTTCGACCGTGCATCGCGAGCTCCAGCACCGGGTGGTACAGGAAGTAGATCGCGAGCGCGGGCAGCACCGCGACGAGGAAGTACAGGCTGAAGCCGGAATCCCCGTCGCCATCGTCGCCCGCGACGCCGGTTCCGAACAGAGCGAAGCTGCCGGTGATGACGAAAGTCGCGACCAGCCACCACGCGATGGCAACCAGCAGGCGGATGTGCCAGTCGATGATGAACGCAT
>DATBVX010000305.1:0-9975 GCA_036515135.1 Steroidobacteraceae bacterium | reverse complement strand
TGTCGAGCAGCACGATGCCGTCGACTGCAACTGAATCGCTCACCGAGCAGGTCCCGGATTACTTGGTGGGGACGTCACGAGGCGCGTCCGGATCATCGAGATGACGCTTTTCATCGTCGGCGACGGCCGCGTCGATGAGCGCGCTCAGGCGCATTCCGGCCGCTAATTGCTCATCGGGTCGGAAATGGATTTCCGGCGCCACCCGCAGACTCAACTCGCGGCCGACGAGGCCGCGAAGAAAGCTGGCGGCGCGATCGAGGCCAGCTTGAAGGGCCTTTGCATCGCGGGTTTCCTCGAATGGAAGGTAGAAGACCTTGGCGTGACCGAGGTCCGGCGACACGCGCACGCCGGTTATCGTGATGCTGCCGACCCGCGGATCGTTGATCTCACGCCGCAACAGCTCGCTGAGCACGCGTTGCAGCCCGGCCTCGATGCGACGGCTGCGATGAGGATCACGTGGCATAGGAAAAAGTTGGCAGCAAAGAAAACTCCTACTGGCAGTCAACCGTCAACCCTCAACTGTCAACCGTTCTTGCCACTTCGACCCTCGTATAGCACTCGATCTGATCGCCAGCGCGTACGTCATTGTAATTCTTAACGGCGATTCCGCATTCGGTACCGGCGCGCACTTCGTTGACGTCGTCCTTGAAGCGTCGTAACGACTCCAGTGCACCCTCGAAGATCACGACGTTGTCGCGCAATACGCGGATCGGATAGTTGCGGCGGACGAATCCGTCCACGACCATGCAACCCGCCACAGTGCCGAACTTGCTCGATCGGAATACCTCGCGCACCTCAGCGAGCCCGACGATCTGCTCCTTGACCTCCGGCGTCAGCATCCCCGACACGAGCTGCTTCACGTCGTCGATGGCCTCGTAAATGATGCTGTAATAGCGCACGTCCACGCCGCTGTCCTTGATCGCCTCGCGTGCGGCGGCATCGGCGCGCACATTGAAACCGATGATGCGAGCCTTGGAAGCGGCAGCAAGCGATACATCCGACTCGGTCAGACCGCCAACGCCGCTGGAAATGACCTTGACTGAGACTTCGTCGGTGCTGAGCTTGGACAGCGCGTCACGCAGCGCTTCGCTGCTGCCCTGCACGTCCGACTTGATGAGCAGCTGAATGACGCCCGCCTTGCCGTCTCCCATTTGCAAGAACGCGTCCTCAACCTTCGTGGGGGCGTGTCTCGCCAGCTTGACGTCTCTGAACTTGCCCTGCCGGTAGAGGGCCACTTCGCGCGCCCTGCGGTCGTTCTCCACCACCTGCAGATCATCACCCGCATTGGGGGCGCCGGAAAGACCAAGGACCACGACCGGCATCGAGGGCCCGGCGCTTTCGATTGCCGTGCCCGCCTCATCGAACATCGCACGCACGCGCCCGAACTCCTGTCCGGCCAGGATCGCGTCATTGAGCTTGAGCGTGCCGCGCTTGACCAGGATCGTTGCCACGGGGCCGCGGCCCTTTTCCAGGCTCGACTCGAGCACTACGCCCGCGGCCATGCCGTCCTTAGGCGCCTTGAGTTCGAGCACGTCGGCCTGGAGCACGAGGGTCTCGAGCAGCTGATCGATGCCCTGGCCGGTCTTGGCCGATACGTAGGCGAACAGGTTTTCGCCACCCCATTCCTCGGGGATGACCTGGTGCTTGGCTAGATCCGTCTTGACGCGCTCCGGGTCTGCGTCCGGCTTGTCGATCTTGTTGACGGCGACGACGATCGGCACGTCGGCGGCGCGTGCGTGCTGGATGGCTTCCACCGTTTGCGGCATCACGCCGTCATCGGCCGCCACGACCAGCACCACGATATCCGTGACCTGTGCGCCGCGGGCGCGCATAGCGGTGAAGGCCGCATGGCCCGGCGTGTCGAGAAACGTCACAACGCCTTTGGGCGTCTCGACGTGATAGGCGCCGATGTGCTGGGTGATTCCGCCCGCCTCACCCGCCGCCACCTTGGTGCGACGGATGAAGTCGAGCAGCGACGTCTTGCCGTGGTCGACGTGACCCATCACGGTCACTACCGGGGGCCGTGGCTCGAGCGCACCGCCTTCCGCTTGCTCGATGTGCAGGTCGGTCTCGACCGTGCTCTCGCGGACGAGTCGGGCCGTGTGTCCCATCTCCTCGACGACGAGCACAGCGGTGTCCTGGTCGATCGGCTGGTTGATGGTGGCCAGGACACCCATGTTCATCATGACCTTGATGACTTCGTTGGCCTTGACCGCCATTTTTTGCGCCAGCTCCGCGACGGTGGCAGTCTCGCCGATGGTCACTTCGTGCTTGACCGGCGTTGTCGGCATTTCGAAGGCGTGCTTCGCTTCCGTGGCGAGCGGTGCGCTCCGCGAGCGGATGCGCTTCTTCTTCTTGTAGCGCGCACTCACGTCGCCCGCGACATGCAGCTCCTGCCGGCCATAGCGCGTATGCGCTTCCTCGTGGGGTCGCACCGGCCGCGGTGCCTCCGCCGGCCGCTGTTTCTTCGCAGCCTCCTCACGCTCGCGTGCCTCGGCCTGGCGCCGGGTCTCCTCCTCCGCCTGCCGGCGCACTTCCTCTTCGGTCGCACGCTTGCGGCTGTCCGCCTCGAGCCGTTCGCGGTCACGTCGCTCCTGTTCGGCGCGTTCGCTATCGCGCTTGGCCTGTTCCTCGGCCTCTCGCTTGCGATCGAGCTCCTCCTGCTGCAGACGCGCTTTCTCTTCGAGCACGTCGCGCTTGATGTAAGTGCGCTGACGGCGAACCTCGACATTGACGGTTCGCGCGCGTCCCTGGGTGCTCGCGAGCTTCAGCTCGCTCTGTGACTTGCGCCTGAGGGTGATCTTGCGGGGTGCGGCACCGGTATCGCTGCCGTGACCGTGACTGCGCCTGAGGTGCGTGAGCAGCTCCATCTTTGCCTCGTCGCTGATGGTGTCTTCGGCCCCTGCGACCGCAATCCCGGCCTGGTCGAGCTGCGTGATCAGCCGCTCGACGGGTACTTTGAGAACTTCCGCGAACTGCGCAACGGTCACATCAGCCATGAGCGCTACCCTCCTGGCCAGCCGCCTCGAACCAGTGCGCGCGCGCAGCCATGATGAGCTTCGCCGCCCGATCGGGATCGATGTGGCCAACCTCGGTCAACTCGTCGACCGACTGCTCCGCCAGCTCCTCCCGGGTCCGTACTCCTCCGCGCGCCAGACTCAGGGCGAGATCCGGATCCATCCCGTCGAGGGTCAGGAGGTCATCCGACGGCAGTGCCGATTCGACCGTCTCCTCGCTCGCAATCGCCTGCGTCAGCAGCACGTCGCGGGCGCGGTTTCTGAGTTCCTTGACGATGCCCTCGTCGAATTCTTCGATCGCAGTGAGCTCGCTGGCCGGCACATACGCGACTTCCTCGATGGTCGAGAAGCCCTCCTGTACCAGGATCGTCGCCACGTCCTCGCCCACGTCGAGCTGCTTCATGAACATTTCCTTGAGCTCGCGCGACTCGGACTCGCTCTTGGCGTCGGCAGCCGTCTCGGTCATGACATTGAGCTCCCAGCCGGTAAGCTCGCTCGCGAGGCGGATGTTCTGACCGCCGCGGCCGATGGCCTGCGACAGGCGATCCTCCGCGACCGCGATATCCATGCTGTGTGAGTCCTCGTCCACGACGATGGACATCACCTCGGCGGGCGACATGGCGTTGATCACGAACTGCGCCGGATTCTCGTCCCAGGGAATGATGTCGACGCGCTCGCCGGCAATCTCGTTTGACACCGCCTGCACGCGCGAACCTCGCATGCCGACGCACGCGCCAACCGGGTCGATGCGCGGATCGTTGGTCTTGACCGCGATCTTCGCGCGCACGCCGGGATCACGCGCCGCCCCCAGAATCTGGATCAATCCCTGGCCCACTTCGGGCACTTCGAGCTTGAATAGCTCGATCAGGAACTCCGGCGCGGTGCGCGCGAGGAACAGCTGCGGTCCCCGCGGCTCCGAGCGGACGTCACGCAGGAACGCCTTGATCCGGTCCTGCGAACGGACCGGTTCCCGCGGAATCAACTCGTCGCGCGGAATGAACCCCTCCGCATTGCCTCCCAGGTCGACGAATACGCCATTGCGGTCGACACGCTTGACGATGCCGCTCACGAGGGTGCCGACGCGATCCTTGTACTCCTCCACGACCTGCGCACGCTCGGCCTCGCGCACTTTCTGCACGATGACCTGCTTGGCGGTCTGGGCGGCGATGCGGCCGAAGGCGACCGATTCCATCGGCACCTCGACGTAGCCACCCGGCTCGGCGTCCGCGTCGATGTCGCGTGCGTCGTCCAGTCTGAGCTCGCGCTCGGGGAACTCGAGCTCGTTGGAGTCATCCGCGAACACCATCCAGCGGCGAAACGTCTCGTAGTCGCCGGTCTTGCGGTCGATCGCGACGCGCGCATCCATGTCCTCGCCGTGCTTCTTGCGGGTAGCCGAAGCCAGCGCTGCTTCGAGCGCTTCGAAAATGATCTCCTTGTCGACGCCCTTCTCGTTGGAGACGGCATCCACCACCATCAATATCTCTTTGTTCATCACGTGAACCTCACCCATCGCATTCATGTCACCGGCACGAGCCGTGCCTTGTGGATCTGCGCGTAGCCGAACACCCGGCGTACGCCATCGACTTCCAGGGCAATTCCATCGTCGCGCGCCTCGAGCAACGTGCCCGTGAAGCGCTTGCGACCCTCGATCGGCACTTCGAGCTGCAGCCTGATGCGGTTCCCCGCAAAGCGCCTGAAGTGTTCGGGCTTCCGCAACACTCGGTCGAGTCCGGGCGATGACACCTCGAGCGTGTACTGGCCCGGGATCGGATCCTCGGTATCGAGGATCGCACTCACCTGCCGACTCACGCGCTCGCAGTCATCGAGCGAGATCCCGGGCGGCGCATCGATGTACAACCGCAGCAGACTGCCCGATCCCGCCGGCGCGAACTCGAGCTCCACCAGCTCGTAGCCCAGACCGCTGACGGCCGGCTCCAGCAGGTGAATCAACCCATCGCGCAACACGTCTAATGCCCTACAAACAAAAAATGGGCCCGAGGGCCCATCGTTCGAGTTCTGGCCAGGCCACGAGCCGGCCAAATGAAAAGGCCCCTCGGGGGGCCTGATCTTGGGTTAAGCACTTGTTTTCACAAGCCCCGATTCCCGAGCGAACCGAGGCCGCGGAGTGTAACCGAAAGGCCTCGTCGAGGGAATCCCGCGTACCCGTGCTGCAGCTTGGGAATCGCCCGGTCCACAACGCGTAGGGGTCGGTAACCGTTCGCCGGCCTCACTGAGCCAGCAACCAGCGCGCCAGCCAGCCGTGCACCTCCTGATAGAAGTAACGGCTGTCCTCGCCTTTCAAGATCCAGTGGTTCTCATCCGGAAACACAATCAGGCGGCTGGGAACGCGCTGACGTTGGAGGACAGTCCAGTATTCGAGCGCGTTGTTGAGCGGCACACGGAAATCGTTCTCGCCGATCGTCACCAACGCAGGCGTCTTGAAGCGCTCCGCGTACCGGATCGGGCTCTGAGTGCGCCAGACGGGTCCCTGCTCCCACGGTGGTCCCCCATTCATCACTTCGCGCGGGTACACGGTGTCGCTCGTTCCCCACTGAGACTCCAGATTCACGAGTCCGGCGTGGCTGACGAGACAGCGATAACGGGTGGTGGTCGCCTGCAACCAGTTCGACAGGTGCCCGCCGTAGCTTGCACCGCCCGCGCACTGACGCGACGGATCTATGTAAGCGAAACGTTTGACCGCCTCAGCCGCCGCCTGATTGATTTCCTCGCCGGGAGCCTTGAGCGGATCGCCCTGGATGTTCTGCGCAAATTTCTCACCGAATCCGGTCGAGCCCGTGTAGTTGGTTAGAAGCACGACGTAACCCGGCGCGGCGAGCAGATGATAGTTCCAGCGCAGTACGAACTGGTCACGCCACATCGAATGCGGACCGCCATGAATCATCACGAACAACGGATAGCGCTTCGATTCGTCGAACGATGGCGGCAACACGAGCATGTTGTGGATGCGCCGGCCGCGCTTGCTCGTGAACCAGAAATGCCGCGCGGGTTGCCAGTCGATCTGCGCAGTGCGGTCGGCGTTGAAACTCGTAAGCGCTTCGTGGCGGCCGGCATCGGGCCGGATGCGAACGAGCTCGCCCGGACTGGTAGCGCTCTCCCAGGTGGCAAACAGCGCCGTCGGCGACGCAGTCGGAATGCGCAGGTTGGAATAGGCGCCACTGGCCATTTCGAAGGCGAGCCGGATAACTCCGCCTTCGAGCGGGACCGAGTAGAGCTTCTCATGACCAGCGTCCTCGGCGAGTGCAAAGGCGGTCCGGCCATCGGATGACAGCCCGAAGCTCGATATGGAGCGATCGAGCTGGTTGGTGACAATGCGTGGCTCACCGGGGTTCGGCCAATCGAGCGCTGCGATCCTGGAGAGGGTATAGACCCTTGCTGATTCCTTTTCGAACAGTGCAAAGAGTGTCCCGCCGTCTGCGCTGAAGCGGGGCTCCGACCACGAGTGTCCGCCAACGGTCAACTGCGTCGGCTCCCCGCCGTCAGCCTCGACTCTGAAGAGTTCCGTGTTGGAAAAGGCATATGCGCGCGTGTTCCAGTTGGTGCTTGCCGCAAACACGACCCCATCGCCGTCCGGCGTCCAGGTCGCATCGAGTTCCTCTCCGGAATCGGTCCATCGGCCCGAAAACCCCGGATTGCTCGCGAGCTGCGTTCCCGCCAGCAGGTCGGTGGCAGGCGCCTGCGAGTCCAGCGACTGCACGAACAGGTGCGCCTGCCGCTCAGGGTCCAGCCACTTGTCCCAATGACGGATGGGGAACCCCTCATACCAGCGCACGTTGTACTTGCGCGCCTTCCGCGCCTCCGCGAGACGCTTGTGATCGTCGTCGTTGCGGGCGCCTCGATATACAGTGCTGACGAACAGGATGCGGGTTCCATCGGGCGAGAACTGCGGCGCACGCGCGCCGCTCGAGAGGCTGGTCACGCGCGCCGCCTCGCCGCCGCCCGCCAGGTCGAGAACATAGACCTGGTCCACTTCGTCACCGTCCCGCTTGGTCGAGAAGGCAACGCGCCGGCTGTCACGACTCCAGGCCACCGCACTTTCGCGGGCCTTGTTGGCGGTCAGGCGCCTCGGCGCGGCGCTGCCATCCGCCGCGACGATCCACAGATCGGCAACCTGGTCCTTCTCCTCGTACGCGGGTTCCGTGACAGCAACGATGACCCACTTGCCGTCCGGACTCGGCGCGGGCGCGCCGATGGGCTTGGCGAGCCAAACGTCTTCATGGGTGATGGGTCGCTTGGCCTCGGTCGCCTGAGCCCACGAACCAGCGAAGATGAGCCCCAGTCCGCAGAGTGCGGCTTGGCAACGCCACGGTGAACGCCTTGTCATCGCCTCGATCTCCCATGGCCGATGGGTCCGGCAATGGGTCGGCATCATGAGGGATTCGATGCGGGACTGACCAGTCAGCCGTTGGCTGAGCGGGCGATGCTTTCGGTGTTCGCCAGGTCCTCGCGCAACGTCCGAGCGCCGCGGAAGTAGTGTGCCGCAGCCCAGAGATTGGCCAGACCGACTATGGCCAGCCCGAACGCGAGCGAATGAACGCCCTTCGTGGGCTGCAGGTAGTCGCTGATCACGCCCGCCAGAAACGGGCCCAGCCCCAGCCCGATGAACGTCTGGACGAACAACAGGATCGATGTCGCGACCGCCCGGGTACGCAGCGTCGCCAGGCCTTGCGTGACGGCGAACGAGGGGCCAAAGAACATCGACGCGAAAATGAACATGATGCAGAAGGAGGGAACGACGACCCACAGGTCCTGCGCGAGATAGGACGTGAACTGAAATGGCACCATGATCAACGTGGCGATACCGGGCACCCACATGTACCAGCGGCGGTCGCCGAAGTGGGTACTGACGCGATCGGAGAGAAAACCACCGAGGAAAGTGCCCACGGCGCCGATGATCGAGAACAGGGCGAGCCAGGTCCCGTATTCACCGCTTTGCATCGAGTGCGAGCGCGCGAAGTATGCCCCGTTCAACGCGCTGCCCGAATACCAGACCACCGAATGCATCGCCGCCGCGAGGCACATGTGGCGGAACGACACGTAGCGCCAGAGAAATTTCACGACACTCCAGATCGGCGGTGCCGGCGCGCTCGCGACCGCGGCCGAAGCGTTGTCGGAGTGACCGCGTGGCGGCTCGATGACCGTAAAGCGCACCAGTGCCGCCACCAGCAGGCCGGGGAGCCCGATGAGGAAGAAGGTCATCCGCCAGCCATAGAACTGGTTGCCCCAGCCGCCCAGGAACTGCCCAATCATTGCGCCGACCGGTACGCCCAATGCGTAGAGCGACAGCGCCGTCGCGCGCTGCTCGCGTGGAAAGTAATCCGAGATCAACGCATGCGAGGGCGGCGAACCGCCCGCCTCGCCAATAGCCGTTCCTGCGCGTGCGCCCGCCAGCGTCCAGAAGCCGGTTGCCATGCCGCACAGCGCCGTCATGCCGCTCCAGAGGGCACAGCACGTAGCGAGCACGTTGCGGCGCACGGTCCTGTCCGCCCACATGGCGATCGGCACGCCGAGCGTCGAATAGAAGAACGCGAAAGTGAATCCGCTCAGCACGCCGAGCTGTGTGTCGCTGAGCGCGAATTCGCTCTTGATGGATTGGATCAGGACCGCGAGTACACCGCGATCCATCACATTGACGACGTATCCGAGAAACAGAACGACCAGCACGTAGCGGCGGTACGCCGGCGTGAATGTCACGCCGGCGGCGCGAGCGACGGCCGTCGACCCGATGTCAGCTTGAGCCACGTGCGGTCGGTCAGTGCGTCGCGCTTACCTCGAGGTCCCGCATCCTAAACGAGAGCGACGCACCCGTGTGGGTGCGTCGCTTGCGTGAGCCGGCGCGTGCGGCTACTGGAAGTTGCGCTCGAACGTGAGCCCCCAGGTCTGCGGGGTTCCCGGGTTACCCTGCTCACGCCCGAAGAAGCCGACCAGGCTCAATTTGCCGTTGAAGTATTCCTCGTCGGTGAGATTCTGGCCGTACAGGGCGACTTCCCAGGAGTTGTCCGGCGAGACCCACGTCAAGCGTCCGTTCAAGATCGTATACGCCTCCTGCGGACCCTGGTTGTTGGTCGTAAAAAAGATCTTCGACTGATACACGGCGTCCAGGCGCGGCGTAATCGAGCCGCCCTGCGCCATTCCAAACGCGTACTGCATGCCCAGCGCGCCGGTGAGCTCCGGTGTGCGCTGCGAATAGCACCGATCGCCATTGCAGTTGTCGCCTTCGAACAGGAGGGTGTTGCCCTCGTTGTCGACCAGCTCGTAGTCCACGTAGCCGAATGACCCTTCGACGCGCAAATTGTCCACCGGCTCCGCCAGCAGCTCCGCTTCGACGCCCCAGATCTCCGCCTTGCCGGCATTGATCTCCCGGAACCAGTTGGCGCCCGAGGAGTCGAGCTGCTGCGCGAACGTCTGCTGGTCGTCGTAGCGCGAGAAGAACAACGCGCCGTTCAGACGCACGCGCCGCTCTGCGAGCTCCGTCTTCGCACCGATTTCCAGGGTTTTCAGATATTCCGGCTTGAACGGTTCTGTCTGCAATGCGGTGGCCGGGCGCGGGCTGAAGCCGCCGCCTTTGAATCCAGTGGCGTACTTGATGTAGGTCATCAGGTCGTCGGACCACTCATAATTTATGCCGACGGTGTAGTCCGTGTTCGTCGTCGAGAGCGGCACGAAGGCGTTGTCAATGACGATGCCACCGAAGAAATTCGCCCGGTAGATGGTCGCGTCCTTCTGGTCGTCGGTATAGCGGCCGCCGAGCGTGAGCGACAGATCGTCGGTAAAGTGGAAAGTGCCCTGCAGAAAGACCGCCCAGCTGGTCGTGTCCTGCCGATCGTGCGCGTCGTTCTGGTAGATGATCGTCGGGTAGAGGAAGTCAAAGCCCTGATTGGTATCGTGGGCGTCGTAGTAGAAGGCGCCGGTTGCCCAATCGAGCTTGCCGGCCGTGCCC
>DATBVX010000304.1:0-12635 GCA_036515135.1 Steroidobacteraceae bacterium | reverse complement strand
TTGAGCGCGCGCGCGGGCTGGAAGCCGCCTTGTCGACGGCCGACGGGCCGATGCGACAGGGAGAGCTTCAGGTTCTCGCTCGCCGGGCCCGATTGATGAATCGAGCCATCACACTGAGCACGCTTTGCGCCCTGCTGGTGTCATTCGTCGTGGTGGCGCTCTTTGTGGATGCGTTCGTCGACCTCAACCTGTCCACGCTGATCGCGGCCATGTTCGTGATCGCCATGTTCAGCCTCATCGTCGCGCTGCTCTGCTTCCTGCGCGAGGTGTTCCTGGCAATCGGCGCGCTGCGCATCGGCGTCAAGAAGAAGTAATCGCAAAACATTGATGGACGCGCGCGTGCCGCGCAAAGTCGCGGGGGATCGACTGCGCGGTAACGTCCTGAATGTTGAACTGCGCCAAGGCGGCGCGATCCAGGCGAAAGCGCTGAAAGTTGGTCGAGAACAGCAGCTTGCCGCGCGGCGTCAGCAGCTTGGCGGCGAGCGTAATCAGCTGCACGTGATCGCGCTGCACGTCCAGGATCCCCCGCGCACGCTTGGAATGCGAAAACGTCGGTGGGTCGAGAAAGATCAATCCGAATCGCGGTCCACGCTCTTCCTGGCGCACCTGCTCCTGGAGCCACGGCAGGCAGTCCGCGCGCACGAGCTGGTGCTCGCGCCTGCCGAAGCCATTGAGATCGAGGTTGCGCCGCGCCCATTCGAGATAAGTGCTGGAAAGATCGACGGACAGGGTGGAGCGCGCGCCGCCGGCCGCAGCATGGACGGTTGCGGTTCCGGTGTAGGCGAACAGGTTCAGGAAGCGCGAACCGCCTGCTTGCTCGCGGATCATCGCGCGTGTCGGCCTGTGATCGAGAAACAGGCCAGTGTCGAGGTAGTCCGTGAAGTTCACGAGGAACTTGAGCCCGCCCTCGTACACGACGTGAAACGCGCCTGACTCCGAGCGCTTCGTGTACTGCTCTCCCGGCTTGTGCCGCTTGCGTGTGCGAAAGTGAACGTGATCGAAACCGATGCCGATCAGCTCCGGGAGCACGGATAACGCCTCGTCGCGGCGCGCTCGCGCCGCACGCGGATCGATCGTGCGCGGTGGCTGGTACTCCTGAACGTAGAGCCAGCGGTCCTCCCCCTGGTAGAGATCGATGGCGAACGCGTATTCGGGCATGTCGGCGTCATACACGCGATAACAGCTCACTCCCGCCTGCTGCGCCCACTCGCCCAGTTCGCGCAGGTTCTTCTTCATCCGATTGGCGAACATCTGCGCACCGGGTCGCGCGCGTGCCTCGGCTGCGTCGCGCAGAATCGCGCCTGCGGACTCACGTTCGCGCTCGAAGCGGCCCGGCTCGATCTCAAAACGCAGCAGCCGGCATTCGATCGGTCCATTCCACAACGTGTGTGTCCGTCGCGCATGGATGCCGAGCGCGCGTCCCAGCGCCGGATTGCCCGTCAGCACCGCGGCTTGCCAGCCCACGAACTGCTCGCGCAGTCTTGCCCCGAGCAATCGATAAAGGGGTTCGAGCTCACGCTGATCCCCGAGCCGTTCACCGTAGGGCGGATTGGTGCAGACGAGCCCGGGACCCTCATCGACGCGTTCGAGACGCTCGAGGTCGCGGCGCTCCACGTGCACTCTCTTGTCCAGCCCCGCACGTGCAACATTCTCTTGGGCCTGTCGGATCGCAAGGGCATCCTGATCCGAGCCTCGCAACGGCGTGCGCCGCTCGCTGCGCTGGCGCCGCTCTTCTGCCTCTGCCCTTATCCCTTGCCACATCGTCGCATCGTGCTGATTCCACCCCTCGAAGCCGAATCGCCTGCGCAGCAATCCGGGGGCCATGTCATGCGCGATCAGTGCCGCCTCGATCACGATCGTTCCGGAGCCACACATCGGATCGAGAAAGGCTCCACCCTCGCGGGCAATCTCCGGCCAACCCGCACGGATCAGTATTCCAGCGGCAAGGTTCTCCTTGAGCGGGGCGATGCCTGCGCGCGTGCGATAGCCGCGCAGATGCAGGCTGTCCCCGGCGAGATTGACGCTGACCGTGACCACGCGCCGTTGCGAGTGCACGTGGATGCGGACGTCGGCATTCTCGGTGTCGATCGACGGGCGTGTCCCGCGCAACTCACGCAGCCGGTCAACGATGGCATCCTTGGTCCGCAACATCGCGTACTGTCCATGCGTGAGCGGCGATTGGGTCGCGGTGAACTCGCACGCGAGCGTCGCCGCCGGTCCCAGGTGATCGCGCCAGTCAATCTCGTGTACGCCCGCGTAGAGCTCGTCAGGGGTACTTGCCTCGAAGCTGCGCAACTCGAGCAGAACCGCGGTCGCGATGCGCGACCACAGGCACGCGCGATAAGCGACCTTAAGCTCGCCACGGAAATGCACACCGCCCGCACGGGCACGAAGCTCCGTCGCGCCAAGCGCCGTGAGCTCGTCGGCGAGCAGGTCGCTCAGCCCTTTCGGCGCGGTCGCAAAGAAAGTGTGTATCGCGGACAGGGACGCGGCCCCACAGGATGCGGCGGCGACGAGGTCAGCCGTCGGCGGGCTTGCCGCCATCAAGAGTCAACAGCGGGTGGTAAAGATCCGGCCGCCGATCGCGGAACAACCCCCAGGCGTGGCGATACGCGCGAATCGCCTCCAGGTCGAAGCTGGCGACGATCACCTGTTCGCTCTTGTCGTCGGCCTGGGCGATGATTTCTCCGGTCTTTCCGGCAATGAAGGAGTGACCATAGAAGGTCATTTCGAAACGCTCGCCCTTCTCGACTCCGATGCGATTCGATGCCACCACCGGCATGACATTGGCTGCGGCGTGACCCTGCATGGTCCGTTGCCAGTGATCCTTGGACGTGATCGACGGATCGTGCGGCTCCGAGCCGATCGCGGTCGGATAGAAAAGAATCTCGGCGCCCATGAGCGCCATCGCGCGGGCGGCCTCCGGAAACCACTGGTCCCAGCACACCGCCACGCCCAGCGTCCCGAAGCGCGTCGGCCAGACCTTGAAGCCGGTGTCACCGGGAGAGAAGTAGAACTTCTCGTGGTAGCCGGGCCCCTCCGGGATGTGAGACTTGCGATAGATGCCGAGCACACTGCCGTCGGCGTCGACCATCACGAGCGAGTTGTAGTAGGCGTTGTTGGCACGCTCGAAGAGACTCAGCGGCAACACGACACCGAGCTCCGCCGCCACCTTGCGCAGCCGCTCCACCGTCGGATGTCCGTCCAGCGGACGCGCGAGCTCGAAATGCTTCGCGAGATGGTCCTTGCAGAAGTACGGCGTCTCGAAGAGTTCCTGCAGCAGGATGACGTTCGCGCCCTTGCGCGCCGCGGCACGCACGAGCTTCTCCGCCCGCGCGACGTTGGCTTCGCGGTCCCACGAACAGGCCATCTGGGTGGCCGCGACGGTGACGGTGCTCATGACAGGTCGATCCACGTGGTCTTCAGTTCGACGTACTTGTCAAGCGCATGCAGCGACTTGTCGCGCCCGTTGCCGGATTGCTTGAACCCGCCGAAGGGCACCGTGATGTCGTCCGCATCGTAGCAATTGACGTACACGGTACCGGCGCGCAGTGCGCGCGCAGCGCGATGCGCGGTGTTGATATCCCGCGTCCAGATCGCCGCGGCGAGACCGTAGATGACGCTGTTGGCGATCTCGAGCGCCTCATCAAGCGTGCGAAAAGTGATCGCTGACAGCACCGGACCGAAAATTTCCTCGCGTGCGATCTTCATCTGCGGCTTGACGTGGTCGAAGATCGTGGGCTCCACGTAGAAGCCGCCGGACTCCTCGCGAACGCGCCGGCCGCCGAGTGCGACGCGCGCGCCCTCGCTCTTGCCCGCTTCGATGTAGCGCATCACGGTCTTCAGCTGCGTTTCATCGACGATTGCGCCGAGTGAGGTTTTTGGATCCAGCGGATCGCCGGGCGCTAGCTCGCGCCCGACCTCCGCGATCTTCTCCAGGACCTGGTCGCGCACCGAATCCTGCACGATGAGGCGTGACCCGGCCGAGCACATTTCGCCCTGGTTGAAAAAGATCGCGAACGCCGATGCGCGCGCGGCGCGATCAAGATCACCGTAGTCGGCCATGATGATGTTCGGCGACTTGCCACCGCACTCCAGCCACACGCGTTTCATGTTCGACTGGCCGGAGTACTGCAGCATGAGCCGTCCGGTCGCCGTCGAGCCCGTGAAGGCAATGCAATCGACGTCCATATGCAATGCCAGCGCCTTACCCGCGGTCTGACCGAAACCCGGCAGCACGTTCAGGACGCCCTCGGGTAGTCCGGCCTCGACAGCGAGCTCAGCGACGCGAATCGCCGTGAGCGGGGATTTCTCGGAGGGCTTGAGCACCACCGAATTGCCGGTCGCGAGCGCCGGGCCGAGTTTCCATGACGCCATCAACAGTGGAAAATTCCACGGCACGATCGCACCGACGACGCCCGTCGGCTCACGTGTCACGAGCGCGAGCGCTTCGGGGCCCGTGGGCGCCACTTCGTCATAGACCTTGTCGATCGCTTCCGCGAACCAGGCGAGGCAGCGTGCGGCGGCCGGAATGTCGATGCGCGTACTGTCGGCAATGGGCTTGCCCATGTCGAGCGTTTCGAGCAGGGCGAGTTCTTCGGCGTGCTGGCGGATCAGCTCGGAGAATCTGAGCAGCACGCGTTTGCGCTGTGCCGGTGGCATTCTCGACCACGACCCCTTGTCGAATGCGGCACGTGCGCTCGCCACCGCCGCGTCAACGTCGGCAGCGTCTGTCGACGCCACCTTGGCGAGGAGCCGTCCGTCGATGGGACTCAGGCAATCAAACGTAGTGCCGGATAAAGCGTCGACGTAACGACCGTCGATGAAAGCCTGCGCGCGCGGCCGGAGCTTCGCAGCGCGCTCGTGCCAGGAGATTTGTGCTGCCATATCAGATCGTAGGCGCTGAATTGGCGCTGATGATCTCACACTCCTCGCGACCGGGGTTGCGGAACGGATGTGGTACTGCGCCCGAGAACAGGACTGTCGAAAATACTCGATGCATCTGCCGAAATTTGGGCCAGAATTGTCGGTAGTGTCAATTCTGCTAAACCATTCCTCCCCGATTCGATCCGGAGTCCCCCGATGAGCGCACACCCGTTGCCCCCGCAGATCTCGCCGCAGGATCTCGAAGCCTTCTGGATGCCATTCACCGCCAATCGCCAGTTCAAGGCGAGCCCGCGCCTGCTCGCGAAAGCGGAAGGAATGCACTACTGGACGGCGGACGGCCGCAAGATTCTCGATGGCGTCGCCGGATTGTGGTGCGTGAACGCCGGTCACGGCCGGCGCGAGATCGCCGAAGCGGTTCATCGCCAGCTGACGACTCTTGACTACGCACCGCCATTCCAGATGGGCCATCCCGCAGCCTTCGAGCTGGCGAATCGCCTGGTGCGCCTCACGCCGGGGCTCGATCACGTTTTCTTCACCAACTCGGGCTCCGAATCCGTCGATACGGCGCTCAAGATCGCGCTCGCGTACCACCGGGCGCGGGGCGAAGGCCAGCGGCAGCGGCTCATCGGGCGCGAACGCGCCTATCACGGCGCGGGATTCGGCGGCACCGCGGTGGGCGGCATGGTCAACAACCGCAAAGCCTTTGGATTGATGCTCAACGGCGTCGATCACCTGCCGCACACGCTGGATCTCGAGCACAATGCCTTTTCCCGCGGCCTGCCCGCGTGGGGCGTACATCTCGCCGAAGCACTCGAGCGCCTGGTCGCGTTGCATGATGCGTCGACCATCGCAGCGGTGATCGTCGAACCGATCGCCGGTTCGGCGGGCGTCCTGCTTCCGCCCCAGGGCTATCTCAGGCGGCTGCGCGAGATCTGCGATCGCCACGGCATCCTGCTGATCTTCGATGAAGTCATCACCGGGTTCGGTCGCCTGGGAGCGGCGTTCGCGACGCAGGAATTCGGCGTCCTGCCGGACCTGATCACGGCGGCGAAGGGCATCACCAACGGCTGCGTCCCCATGGGCGCCGTATTCGCGCGCAAGTCGATCTACGATGTGTTCATGCAGGGACCGGAGAACGCGATCGAGCTGTTCCACGGCTACACGTATTCCGCGCACCCCGTGGCTTGTGCCGCGGCCCTGGCCACCTTGTACCTGTACCGGCATGAGGGGCTGTTCACGCGGGCGCGCGAGCTCTCACGGTACTGGGAGGACGCGCTCCACAGTCTCAAGGGGCTGCCGCATGTCGTCGATCTGCGCAACTACGGACTCATCGGCGCGATCGAATTCGCGCCGGCGCCGGGCCGCGCGAACACCAGGGCGTTCGAAGTATTCCTGAAGTGTTTCGAGCGCGGCGTGCTGACGCGCGTGTCCGGTGACGTGCTGGCGCTGTCACCACCCCTCATCATTGAGAAGGGTCACATCGACGAGCTGTTTGGAACGATCGGGGAAGTGATCCGGACGATCAGCTAGAGAAATCAGAGAGGGGACACGCAGGTCCCCTCTCCGGGGATTCTTCTTATTCAGAGGCCCACGGGAAGGTCGTCGCGATCGAGAAGATCACGCGGCCTTCGTTGTTGAACTCATCGGAAGTGATTTCGACGTTGGAATCCATATCGATGTATTTGAGATTGAGATTGAAATTGCCAATCGAATACCCGACACCTACCGAGTAGTCGAATGGCTCATCGCCGAAAACGTCCTTCCAGTAGTCGCCGAAGTTGTATCCGAGGTGTACGTTCAGAGTGAAGTTCTGTGGCAATTCGAACGTGCCATTCGCTTCGAGGTAATACGCGTCGATATCCCCATTGCTGTAGTCGTTGGTGTACCAGGCCCTCACTTTGACTGGGCCGTAGCTGCCCCCGAGATAGAGCTCAGGGTATTCGAAATTGTCGTCATCCGGCCAATAGGAGTAGTACACGATGCCGACGTCGTAGCCGAAACCACCTTCGGCTTCGCCGGCGAATCCGCCGTAAATGTCGACTTCTTCCGAGGTTTCCGTGCCGGGCCCGAAGTCGAGACAGCAGCTGCCCCAGGCACCGAGGTATAAGCCACTGTCGTGCGCCCAGTCGATGCTGCCCTGGATTGCCGGATCCGTGGCCGAGAGGCTGATTCCACGGAAGTCATAATCACTGACGGCGGTGACAGTTCCGCTCAGCTGGGCGTGTGCCACCCCGCTGGTCAGCAAGAGAACTGCTGCGATAGCTTTCAATCCTCGCATGAGCAACTCCTGATGTATGGAAGTCGGAGGAGACCCCCTTTCGTTGCGCGCGGGCATCATATCAGCGCGAAGGCCAATCGGCACGCCGCGAAGGGCGCGACCATTGTGTCGCGCCGAGGACACAAGAGAAGCGAGAATCGCTCCCCCGCCCCGAGCGGGGGAGCGCCCTGACCAGAGGGGGAGGTCAGGTGAGACGGATTTATTCGCTGCTCCACGGGAACGTGGTGGCGACACTGAACAGCAGCCGATCCTCATTGTTGAACGCATCGCCGGTGATTTCCGCGGCGTCCTCGACATCGGGATAGATGTACTTGAGCGACAGGTTGAAGTGGCCGAGCGCCTTGCTCACCGACACCGCGTAATCCATGTAGTCGAAGTCACCCCAGTAGTCGCCGTCGCTCTTGCCGGCATGCAGGCCGATCAAGAAGTCCTGCGGCAACGCAATGGTGTAGTTCGCCTCCAGGTACCACGCGCTCGCCGATTCGCCGGTGATGTCCTCGAAGTTGGCGAAGTCGTCCGAATACCAGAACTTGGCGGAGAAATTCCTGAACCCGGCGCCGATGGACGCTTCCCAGTAGTGCAGATCCGCATCCACGCCGAATGCGTCCTCGTAGCTCGCGCCCGGATACGTGTAGTACACGAATCCAACGTTCCAGCTGAGGTCGCTGTCCAGCGATTGGCTGAACCCGGTGTACAGGTCGACTTCGATGTCCTCGTCGCAGCAATCACCGAAGTCTATGTTGCTGGCCCAGGCACCGAGGAAGAAGCCGCTGTCGTGTGCCCAATCGATGCTGCCCTGGAGCGCCGGGTCAGTGGCCGATTGCGTGATGCCGCGGAAATCGTAATCGCTGGGCGTCGTGATCGTACCGGTCAGGCCCGCCTGCGCCGCGCCCGTTGCGAACAACATCGCAGCGGCAATGGCTTTGACACTTCGCATGAAACACCTCTCGGGTTGGTGGAGCCGCATGTGACTCCTAGCACTGCAGCAGAGTGCAGAAAGCGTGCCAGCCAAAGTTTGTTCACAATTCGCGCGCCTTGACCCGCGGGATCGACGCCAATCGAGCGAGATTGCACCGCAGACGGGCAAGGAATCAGGACTGTGCACCGATATGATCGAAATGCCATCGAGCGACGGCCCCGAAAGCGCGCAGCATCGTGCGCCACGATGAGGCAACGAAGCAGCGAATCAGCGAGGCTCGAAGATCGCGTACAGCTTGCTGCAGTCCTCGACCACTTCCCACGTGCCCGCAAAGCCCGCGGGAATGACGAAGCTGTCACCGGCCGCGAACTCATGACGCTCGCCCGAGTCCGCGATCACGATCAGGCGACCGGACGTGAGATGGCAGAACTCATTCTCCGTGTAACGCACACGCCACTTGCCGCGCGTGCTTGACCACACGCCGGCGAAGAACTGGTTGCTCTCGTCGGCGAAATGGTTCGCGATCGTTTGTTGCGGCTTTCCCGAGATGAGGCGTTCGGGATCCGGTGATTGCGCTTGTCCCGTGACGGGGTCATGAAACGAAACGATACGAATGGGGCGTTCGTTCATAGTGATGGCTCGCTCCACACCGGGGTCGAAGCTCGGGGACGCGAAGTGAGCCTGTCGCCGACGCTGTCGCATTGTCAAGCGAGCGGCCGCCACGCGTTCCCCGAGCTTCGTGAGCCTCAAGGCGCATCCTGGCTCTGCGCTACCTGCGAATCCGCACTGCCGATCGTGATCACCACGCGCCGGTCGAGTGCGTAACCGTCGAGGTCACCTTGCGCGCTGTTCGCACCGACTTCGCCATGAGCGACCACCATGATGCGGTCCTCGGTGACGCCTCCGGCCAGCAACGCTTCCCGAACGGACTGCGCGCGCTGCTCGGAGAGCACGACATTTTCCGACTCGGTTCCGCGCGGATCGGCATAGGCATCGAGTCGCACTGAAATCCCGGGCGCGGACGACACCAGTTGCGCCAGTTCGGCCAGGTGAGCACCAGTATTCGCGTCGAGCGACGCGTCCTTGGTGCGGAACATGATTTCGCCCCGCAGCGTTCGCTGCACGGACGGCGGCAACGGCTGCGTGCGAATGTGCTCACTCAGTGAGGCCACCTGCTCCTGCGCGCTCATGAGCTGTGCTGACAGCGCGGTAACGGTCTGATCCGACTCGCGCAGCCGCTCATCGAGCAGCGCCACGGTCTCGTTCTTCTGGTGATAGCGGTCGCCAAGAAGGGCGCCGACCACGATGCCGACGAAGGCCCCGACCGGCCCACCGGCCAGCGCGCCGACGGTCGCGCCGCTCACGATGCCTATCGACTCTTCTTTCGACGGAGGCCGGGACTCCTCCGCACTCACCACGCTTGAAACGCCGAGGGCGACGAGGCCCACGGCAGCAATCACGGTCTTCATAAGTCCTCCTCGAGGTGTCTGGGCTGATGAATCACTCTTCGAGGCTGCATTTCAGCGCCACATCAACGCGTTGCCGTGAAGGAAAGCTGGCGGTTTGCCGACAAATTGTGGCGAATTCCGGTGCCGGATACGGCCTATAGGGCTTATTCACTTTGCGTGGGTGGCTTATTGCCGCGTCACACGGACCTTGACGAGTCGGCGCACATCGCTCAATAAGTGAATAAGCCATATAAGCCGTGTCCGGCACCAAAATGCCCATCGTTGAGTGTGACCCCTGGCGCGAGCAGTACTTCGAGCGCGTCGTCTGCCCCGACGACGTCGTGGTTCCGACCGACGACCCGGAATCGTGGCGGCTCTATCCCGAGCATCGCTGGGTGTTCAACAAGCTGCTGATCTGCGCAACGCAGGGACTCGAGCATGGGCCCCACGGCCTCACGCCGCCGCGATTTCCCGTGTTCAGCAAACCGATCTACAACCTGCGTGGCATGGGCGTCGGCTCTCGCGTGATCCGAACCAGCGCGGAGTACACCGCCACTTTTGCGCCGGGACACATGTGGATGACATTGCTCGAAGGCGAGCATGTAAGCACCGATGCAGCCGTCATTGATGGCACGGCCGTGTGGTGGCGCCACGCGTTTGGTGCTGCGGGCGGTGGCGGCACGTTCGACCACTGGAGAGTCGCTGCCGAGCCACGCGTGGATCTCGAGAGCAGCCTCGGTGCGTGGTTACGCAGTCATCTGCGCGGCTATACAGGAATGGTCAACCTCGAAACGATCGATCAACGCATCATCGAATGCCACCTGCGCTTCAGCGATCAGTGGCCGGACCTCTACGGCGGCGACGCGTGGGTCGCGGCAGTGGTTGAGCTGCACGCGCGCGGCGAATGGAAGTATGACGATCGCGCACGACGCGACGGCTTCAGCGTGGTGTTATGGGGCCCGCATGGGACGACGTATCGAGGGCCTGAGGCAAACCTGGTCGACTCGATTCGCGCGTCCACAGTGATCTCGAGCGTGCAGATCACGTTTCACCCGGACCGCGAGCCGGACTCCCACTCGATGCCGCCTGGCGGATTCCGCCTCGCGGTCATCAACTGCTGGGATCTCGAGGCGGGAGTCGCGGCGCGAGAGAGATTGCGACCGGCAATTCGACCGTCACGCTAGTCGCGGAATGCCCGCTCCGCAGGATCCGGCGGCTGCGGAATCTTCATCTTGCCACCGCGATAGCCCGGCCCGCGCACCACGCGGCCCGGTATTGCCCCCGTGTGTTCGCCGTCCTTCAACACCTGCACGCCGTTGACGAACACATGCTGCACGCCGGTCGCGTACTGGTGCGGATGGTCGAAAGTCGCATGGTCGATGACCGACGTCGGATCGAACACCACCAGATCCGCAAAACATCCGGGATCGAGGCAGCCGCGCTGCTCGAGGCGGAAATTCCCGGCGGGCAAGCGCGTCAGCCGGCGAATCGCGTCTGCGAGCGGCACGAGTCTCTCATCGCGCACGTAGTGCCCGAGAAATCGTGCGAAGGCGCCATACGCACGCGGGTGAGAACTCTGCTCGAGGAAAACGCCCTCCGGTGCCATCGAGGGGGCATCCGACCCGATGCTCACCCAGGGTTGCCTCAGACCCATGCGCACGTTGTCCTCGGACATCAGGAAGTAGGCCGTCTCCACGCGCGTGTGATCCTCGATCACGAGATCCATCGCCGTCTCTTCCGGTGACTCGCCGCGCAGCCGGGCAATTTCGCCGAGCGTCTTGCCGGTCAGCGGCTTGAGCGCGGGATTCTTGAAGCCGATGAGCAATATTCGCTCGGCAGACCCTGCCGCGACATACAAGCTCTCCCAATCGGCCGAGCCCACACGCATCTCACGCGCGACGCGCTCGCGGATGTCCGGCTGTTTCAGCCGTTCAACCCAGGCATCGAGACCGCCCTCCTGCACCCACGGCGGCATCGCGGCGTCCAGACCCGTCGCGCCGGCAGTGTAAGGATACATGTTGGCGCTGAGCGGAACTCCTGCGTGACGCGCGGCCTCGATGCGCTGGATCGCCTGCGCCATCTTGGGCCAGTTCTCCTCACCCGCGGCCTTCAGATGATAGATCTCGGTGCGAATTCCCGAGCTGCGTGCAATGTCGATCGTTTCGTCGATGGCCTCGAGAATCCGGTTACCCTCGCTGCGCATGTGCGTGGTGTAGATCCCGCCGTACTGTGCAGCCACCTTGCACAGTTCGATCAGCTCGGCCGTGTCCGAAAAACTCGCTGGCACGTAGATGAGAGAGCTCCCGACACCCAATGCGCCTTCCTCCATTGCCTGGCGCACGAGCGACTTCATGCGCTCGAGCTGTTCGGGGGTCGGTGCCTTGTCTGCATAGCCGAGCTCGTGAATGCGAACGGAAGCCGCACCGACAAGCGACGCCACGTTGGTGGAGATTCCGCGTGCCACGAGCCAGTCGAGATACTCACCCAGAGTGGTCCATTCGATCGGATACTTGATGTCCGACTGCTGCTCGATCGCACTTGCCTTCATCTCCGCGTTGAGCGGTCCCATCGACCAGCCCTCGCCCATGATTTCGAGCGTGACGCCCTGCCGGATGTCGCCCTGCGAGCGGCCGTCGGCGATCAGTGATTCCGTGGCCCATGACAAGACATTGATGAATCCGGGCGACACGGCTCGCCCGGAAACGTCGAGCGTCAGCCTCGCCTGCGCGCCGCTCAAGTCGCCGACTCGAACGATCCGGTCGCCGAGCACAGCGACGTCGGCGACGATGGGCGCATTACCCGTACCGTCATAAACGGTTCCACCTTTAAGCAGGACATCGAACGTCTCCGCCGTGGACCGCTCGGCGGGCGGTACGGCGGTCGCACAAGCACTCGCAAGCAGGACGAGCACGACCACCAGCCAACGTATTCTCATCGCGAACTCCCCGGGATGGCGATGCATCAATGATGACACGAGATCAACCATGAGAGAGGATGGCCACGGCCTGCTGGGTGCTTCTCCGTCATGCACAAGTTTCCTCCCTGGCTTCTGTTGCCGGCCCGGCCGACCCCGCTGATCCTCGTCGTTTCGTTCGCGCTCGGC
>DATBVX010000303.1:0-11072 GCA_036515135.1 Steroidobacteraceae bacterium | reverse complement strand
CGCCAGCCGCGCCGCCCTCGGGTTCCCGATGCTGAAGGACTCGGCGGCCGGGGACGCCGTGGCATGAGCCGACACGACTTCCTGGTCGAGATCGGCACCGAGGAGCTGCCGCCCCGCGCGCTCAAGGATCTTGCCGCCGCCTTCGCCGAGAACGTCGCCAAGGGTCTTGATGAGGCGCACCTGCGTCACGGCAAGAGGCAGCGATTTGCCAGTCCGCGGCGTCTTGCGGTGCTCATCAAGGGATTGTGGGAACAACAACCCGAGCAGCAGTTCAAGCGCCGTGGTCCACCCATCTCTGCGGCATTCGACGCGGCAGGCGCGCCGACACGCGCCGCGCTGGCATTCGCGGAATCGTGCGGCACCAACGTTTCCTCGCTCAGCCGCGTGAGTGA
Organism: Steroidobacteraceae bacterium; assembly: GCA_036515135.1. Lineage (GTDB taxonomy): Bacteria > Pseudomonadota > Gammaproteobacteria > Steroidobacterales > Steroidobacteraceae > DATBVX01. The sequence continues at coordinate 10,680 of DATBVX010000303.1, read as the reverse complement.
CGCCAAAGGCGAGGCTCTTTTCTATAGCGCGCGTCTTCCGGGTGCGCTCGCGCGTGACCTGTTGCCGGGAATCGTGCAAGCCGCGCTCGACGCCCTGCCGATCCCTAAGCGCATGCGCTGGGGCAACGGCGATGCGCAGTTCGTGCGCCCGGTGCAGTGGGTGTTGCTGCTCTTCGGCAAGGACGCGCTCGATGCGCGCATCATCGACACACAGAGCGGCCACGTGACTTTCGGGCATCGATTCCATGCGCCAAAGCCGCTGCGCATCGCGACGCCGGGTGCCTATGTCGCCACACTTCGTGAACGCGGCTACGTGCTCGCCGATTTCGAGGAACGGCGTGAAAAGATCCGCGGGGGTGTCGTCGAACTGGCGCAATCGCTCGGTGGGGCGCCCGTCATGAGCGAGGACCTGCTCGACGAAGTCACGGCGCTGGTGGAATGGCCGGTGCCACTCGCCGGGGCATTCGAGCGGCGCTTTCTCGAACTGCCACGCGAGGTGCTGATCGCGACCCTGCAGGAGCATCAGCGCTACTTCCCCATTGCGGACGTCAACGGGCGACTGTTGCCCGCATTCATCGCGGTCGCCAATCTCGAGAGCCGGGATCCTGCCCAGGTGCGCGCGGGCAATGAACGCGTGGTGCGCCCGCGCTTGAGCGACGCGGCGTTCTTCTACGAGACCGATCGCAAGCAGCCCCTTGCTCAACGCCGTGACGAGCTCGCCAAGGTCACGTTTCAAAGCCGCCTGGGCACGCTCGCCGACAAGACACGACGCATTCGTACGCTGGCGAGCGAGATCGCGGCGCAGCTGGGGGCGGACACGGCGCAGGCCGATCGCGCCGCCGAGCTCTGCAAGTGCGACCTGCTCACCGCGATGGTCGGTGAGTTTCCCGAGCTGCAAGGCACGATGGGTCGCTATTACGCGCAGCACGATGGCGAGCCGGCCGCGGTTGCGCAGGCCATCGGCGAGCAATACCTGCCCCGCTTTGCGCGCGATGAGCTGCCCGCAAGCCCACTCGGAATCTCGCTCGCGATCGCGGACAAGCTCGATACGATCACGGGAATTTTCGCCATCGATCAGAAGCCCACGGGTACGCGCGACCCGTTCGGCGTGCGGCGTGCGGCGCTGGGTGTCGTCCGCATCATCATCGAGAAGCGCCTGGAGCTCGACCTGCGCGCGCTGATCCGGCGTGCCGCCGAGTTGCTTGCGGAGCGCACGGCGAGTGCCGCGACTCCGGCCGTGGCAGTGTCCGAACAGGTCTACGACTACATCATGGAACGGCTTCGGGTCTACTACCTCGACGGCGCGGGTGGCGTAGCCATTTCGACCGAGATGTTCGACGCGGTGCTGAGCAACCGGCCCGCCTCACCGCTCGACTTCGATGCCCGGCTCAAGGCCGTCGAGAGCTTTCTCAAGCTCGATGCCGCCCAAAGCCTCGCCGCAGCCAACAAGCGCATCGCGAACATCCTGCGCAAGGCGGATCGCGCAACGACGACGGCGGTGCGTCCGGAACTGTTTCAAGCCGAGGCCGAGCGCCGCCTGTATGGCGCACTCGAACAACTCCGACCCGAAGTCGAGCCGTTGCTCGCGCAACGCAACTATGCGCAGGCGCTCGAACGGCTCGCCGAACTGCGCGAACCGGTGGATGCCTTTTTCGACTCCGTGATGGTCATGGACGAGAATGTCGACCTGCGCAACAACCGGCTCGGCCTGCTCGCGGCCCTCAGACAGTTGTTCCTGCACACCGCGGATCTGTCACGCCTGCCCGGCTGATATGCGGTTCCTGGCGTCGCTCTTCTTCACGACCTACTTGTTCGTCTCCACAGGCGTGTTTGCGGCCGCGGTAGTCTTGAGCGGCATATTTCCCTATCCCGTGCGTCACGCCGTCGTCACGAGCTGGGCTAGATGCGCCCTATGGCTGCTCAAGACGGTGTGCCGACTCGACTACATCGTCGAGGGACGTGAAAACATCCCGCCGGGCAACCACATCTCGATGTGGAAGCATTCCTCGTCCTGGGAAGCGCTGGCACAGATGGTGGTCTTCCCACCGCAGGCCTGGGTGCTCAAACACGAGCTGACCTGGATTCCGATTCTCGGCTGGGCGATCCATCTCATGCGCCCGATCGCCATCGACCGGGGCAGTGGTCACGTCGCCGTCAATCAGGTTCTGGAACAGGGAAAACAGCGCCTCGCCGCGGGCATGTGGGTTCTCGTATTCCCGGAAGGAACGCGCATGGCGCCGGGCACGACGCGCAAGTACGGTATCAGCGGCGCGTTGCTCGCGACGCAGACCGGGAAACTCGTGGTACCGGTGGCGCACAACGCCGGCCGCTACTGGCCGCGGCGCGGGCTCATCAAGAAACCGGGCACGATTCGCGTCGTCATCGGCAAGCCCTTCGACCCGACGGGCCTCGAGCCGCGCGAGCTCAACGAACGCGTTCAGGATTGGATCGAATCGACAGTCGCGCGTCTCGAGCGCGAATGATCCGCGCCCGCAGTTCGCTCACACGTCGAGATTGGCGACGGCGAGCGCGTTCTTCTCGATGAACTCGCGGCGCGGCTCGACCTGATCGCCCATCAGCGTGGTGAAGATGTCGTCCGCGGCGACGGCGTCTTTGATCTTTACCTGCATCAGGCGGCGCGTCTCCGGGTTGATCGTGGTTTCCCAGAGCTGCTCCGGATTCATTTCACCGAGCCCTTTGTAGCGCTGGATCGTCTGGCCCTTCTTCGCCTGCTCTAGCAGCCACGACATCGCTTCCTTGAAGCTCGCGATCTCGTGGCTCTCTCCGCCCTTGGTCACGTAAGCGCCGCTGCCGATCATGTCGGCGAGCGTGCGGCCGAGCTCGGCGATGCGGCGGTATTCGGCGGATTCGAAGAATTCGCGCTGAATGTGCTTCACCGCCGTGACACCATGTTCGGTGCGCTGGACATCGATGCGGCGGGGCGTGCCGTCGCTGCCGGCGTGCAGCGAGACCTTGAAGCTGCGCGCGGCATCGTCGAGCGCATCGAGGCGTTCATCGAGCTTGCGACACCAGTCTTTTAGCGCATCGCCGCTGTCGAACGCCGTCGCCGCGAGCTCCGGCAGATAGATCATCTGCTCCAGAACGCGCTCGTCGTAGCGACGCGCCCAGCGCTTGATGATGGCCTGCACTTCCATGTAGCGACGCGCGAGTGTCTCGAGACCGACCCCGGCGAGGGCAGGCGCATCGGCGTTGACGTGCAACGCGGCTTCGTCCAGGGCGGCGTAGAGCAACAGCGAACCGAGCTCGGTTTCGTCCTTTACGTAGTGCTCCTGTTTGCCCTTCTTGACCTTAAATAGTGGGGGCTGTGCGATATAAATATGGCCCCGCTCGATGAGGAGTGGCATCTGGCGATAGAAGAAGGTGAGGAGAAGGGTGCGAATGTGGGAGCCATCGACATCCGCATCCGTCATGATGATGATGCGGTGATATCGAAGTTTCTCGATCTCGAAGTCATCTCGCCCGATCCCGCAGCCAAGTGCTGTGATCAGGGTGCCAACTTCCGCGGATGACAGCATCTTGTCGAAGCGCGCCTTCTCGACGTTCAGGATCTTGCCCTTGAGCGGCAGGATCGCCTGAGTGCGCCGATCGCGGCCCTGCTTGGCCGAACCACCGGCTGAATCGCCCTCGACCAGGAACATCTCCGACAGCGCGGGATCCTTCTCCTGGCAGTCGGCAAGCTTGCCGGGCAGGCCCGCGAAATCAAGCGCACCCTTGCGGCGGGTCATCTCGCGCGCCTTGCGTGCGGCCTCGCGCGCGCGCGCAGCTTCGATGATCTTGGCCACGATCGCGCGCGCGTCCTGCGGGTGCTCGAGCAGATACTCCTCGAGTCGCGCGCTCACGGCGGACTCGACGATTGCCTTCACCTCGGAAGAGACCAGCTTGTCTTTCGTCTGCGACGAGAATTTCGGATCGGGCATTTTTAGCGAGAGGATCGCCGTCAACCCTTCGCGCGCATCGTCGCCGGTGGTCGGGATCTTTTCCTTCTTCGCGAAGGCTTCTTTCTCGATGTAGTTGTTGAGCGTGCGCGTCAGCGCGCTGCGAAAACCGGCGAGGTGCGTACCGCCGTCTTTCTGCGGAATATTGTTGGTGTAGCAGAACATGCTCTCCTGGTAGGAGTCATTCCACTGCATTGCGACTTCCACTACCGTGCCGTTCTGCTCGGTGCGAAACGCGAAAGTCGTGTCATGAATCGGCGTGCGGCTGCGGTTCAGATATTTCACGAACGCCTGGATACCGCCCTGGTACTCGAACACATCGCTTTTTTCCTCGCGCTCGTCGACGAGCTCGATGCGCACGCCGGAGTTGAGGAACGAAAGCTCGCGCAGACGCTTGGCTAGCAGCTCGTAGATGAACTCGATGTTGGTAAAAATCGTCGAGCTCGGTTTGAAGCGGATGATTGTCCCGCGTTCGCCGGTTTCACCACACACGCCGAGCGGCGCCATCGGTTCACCCAGCCGGTACTCCTGGTGATACTCCTTGCCGTCTCGGCGGACGGTCAGTACCAGGTATTCGGACAGCGCGTTGACCACCGAAATGCCGACGCCATGGAGGCCGCCGGACACCTTGTAGGAGCTGTCGTCGAACTTCCCGCCCGAATGCAGAACGGTCATGATGACTTCGGCGGCGGATCGACCCTCCTCCGGGTGGATATCTACCGGGATCCCGCGCCCATTGTCGGCGACCGTGACGCTTTCGTCGGCGTGTATGGTGACAACTATCCGGTTGCAGTAGCCCGCCAGTGCCTCGTCGATGGAGTTGTCGACGACCTCGAAAACCATGTGGTGCAAGCCAGTCCCATCGTCGGTATCGCCGATGTACATGCCGGGGCGCTTCCGCACCGCATCAAGCCCCTTTAAGACTTTGATTTTGCTGGAATCGTAGACGTCGCGTTCAGCCATGAGCCCCTCGAATTTGAGGCCCGGGATTATACATCTCGGCGATACATCCTTGTTCCACGTGGAACCTCCGGCCGGGCTTGCCGAGCGCGATGAAGTCAGGTTGCGGGGATGTCACGACAAGCTGTGCGTGCAGGCCGGCAACGGCATCGACCAGACGGTTGAAATGATCGCCGTCGAGTTCTGCCGCCGGATCATCGAGCAACAGCGTCGGGATGAGGTCCCGCTCCCTTTGATGAAACTCGACCTGCCCCAGGATCAGCGCTGCGGCCAATAGCTTTTGTTGGCCTCTCGATACCGTGTCCTTTGCGGGGCGGCCGCCGATTCGGATCTGAAGGTCGGCGCGGTGCGGTCCCGCGGTCGTCGTGCGTCGTGCGCGATCGATGGGACGCCGGCCCGCCAGCGTGACCACAAGGTCGGTATCGCTCGGCCAACCTTGGGAATACTCGATCGTCACGTCGATGCCGAGAAGCCTTCGGGCCACTGATTCGAGGTTCGGCCGAATACGGCTCAAATAATGGCCCCGTGCCTCGGCGACCTCGATTCCGGCGCTGGCGAGCTCTCGATCCCACGCACTGAGCTCGGCCTCGTCCACTGCTTTTCGCAAGGCGGCATTCCGCTGCCGAAGCGCGCGGTGGAAGCGCTGCCACTGCACGAGGAAACCCTGTTCCACGTGGAACACTCCCCAGTCCAGGAAGCGTCGCCGCCGGATGGGCCCTTCCTCAATTAGCTTGTGAATGCCAGGATCGATCGCCTGAACCGGGAAGCACCGGCTCAATTCCGCGAGCGACTCAACCGGCTCGCCGCCGATCCGGGCGCGCGTTTCTCGCCCATCGTTCTCGATACCCATGGTCAGCGAATGCGCGCCATTGCGGATTGTCCCAACCACCCGCAGGGTGCCGCCACCGTGGCGAATCGCCGTCTCCAGGCGCGCGGTGCGAAATGAACGCCCGCGCCCGAGCACGAAGAGGGCTTCAAGGAGACTCGTCTTGCCCGAGCCATTCGGCCCGACGATTAGTGTGGTCCCGGGGTCAAGTTCGAGCTCAGCCAGCTCGATGCAGCGGAACTGCTCGATGCGAACCGACCCCAGGGCCATTCGCTAGAAGCCTGTCGAAGGCGTTTGGGTCTCGCTCACAGGCGCATTGGCATGACGACGTATTTACACGTGGTGACACCGGGCGCGTGAATGAGGCAGCTGCTGTTCGCGTCAGTCAGACCGAGCTCTACTTCGGTGCCCTCGACCGCACCCAAGGCATCAAGCAGATAATTGACGTTGAAGCCGACGTCGAGCTCCTCGCCCTTGTAACTGACCTCGATCTCTTCCTCGGCTTCTTCCTGTTCCGGGTTATGCGCCTGCAGGGTGATTGCATTCGACTTCACCGTCAGGCGGATACCGCGATATTTCTCGTTCGAGAGGATCGCGGTTCGCTGGAGGGCATGCCGGAATACCTCGCGATCGGCCTTGAGGCTGTGTGCTGGAGAGGCGGGGATGACGCGGCTGTACTCCGGGAAACGGCCGTCAATGAGCTTCGAAGTAAAGCGAATGTCGCCGATCTGGGCGCGAACATGGTTGGTACCAATCGAGAGCTCAACATTTCCGTCGCTACCGAGGATTCGCTGCAGCTCAAGGACGCCCTTCCGCGGAACGATTACCTGTTGAGCAGCCTTCGCCTTGGTCTCAAGAGTGAGTTCACAGAGGGCGAGGCGGTGCCCATCCGTGGCGACTGCACGCAGCATCGCCCCCTCCGTCTCGAGCAGCATGCCGTTCAAGTAGTAACGCACATCCTGCTGTGCCATGGAGAAGTGGGTCTGGTCGAGCAATCGACGCAGCTCTGCTTGCGCGATCGTCAGTGCCTGTAGCGCATGAATCTCCTCGACCGTTGGAAACTCTGCGGCGGGCAGACTCGACAACGTGAAGCGGCTTCGACCGGCACGAACGGTGACTTTCTCGCCATCGACCGACATCGTCACCGAGACCTTCTCCGGTAGCGCGCGACAGATATCGAGGAGCTTTCTTCCGGGAACGGTGATTTCCCCCGGCTGCTGCACATTCACCTCGGTGCTTGCTACGAGCTCCACCTCGAGATCCGTTGCGGTGACCGACAGCCGACCTGAGCGTGCGGTCAACAAAACGTTGGCGAGGATGGGCATTGTCTGCCGCCGCTCGACTACGCCGATCACGGCCTGGAGCGGTTGGAGGATTGTTTCGCGTTCGGCGCTGAGCTTCATCGCTTCTCCTGAATCTTCTATCTTGATCTTGTTGTAACTACTATTAGAGCCGCCTGAAACACGGTGTAACTCTGATTTGGCCTTATCTATCAAGAGCCTGCGAACATCTCAGTCTGTTGACTCCTACTCGATTCAGGCTCTGCAACCTGTGGTCCAAGTGTGGGTAACTTTATCCACAGTTTCGTCCACAGGGAATCCACAGTTAGCCCGTCAGGGTTCTCAACAGGTTCGAGTAGTCCTCGCCCATGCGTGTCTGCGACTCGCGCAGATCCTTGATGCGTTTGCAGGCGTGCAGCACGGTCGTGTGATCGCGACCGCCAAAGGCATCGCCGATTTCGGGGAGGCTGTGAGTGGTGAGTTCCTTCGCCAGCGCCATGGCGACCTGGCGCGGCCGCGCGATCGAGCGGCTACGCCGCTTTGAAAGCAGATCACCGACTCGGATCTTGTAGTACTCCGCGACCGTCTTCTGAATGTTCTCGACGGTGACCAGCTTGTCCTGTAATGCCAGCAAATCACGCAACGCTTCCTTGGCGAAGTCGACCGTGATCGGCCTCCCGGTGAAATGCGAGTTGGCCACTACGCGACGCAGCGCGCCTTCAAGTTCGCGGACGTTGGAGCGGATGCGTTTGGCGATGAAGAAGGCCACTTCCTCGGGCAACTCGACTCTGGCGGCGCTCGCCTTGCTCATCAGGATCGCCACGCAGGTCTCAAGCTCCGGTGGCTCGATCGCGACTGTGAGCCCCCAACCGAAGCGCGACTTCAGGCGCTCCTCCAGGCCGGCGACTTCCTTCGGGTAGCGATCGCAGGTGAGGATCACCTGCTGCTGGCCTTCGAGCAGCGCGTTGAAGGTGTGAAAGAACTCCTCCTGCGAGCGCTCCTTGCCGGCGAAAAACTGGATGTCGTCGATGAGCAGCGCATCGAGCGTGCGGTACGCGGTCTTGAAGTCGTTGATGGTGTTGTGCTGCAGCGCTTTGACCATGTCGCTCACGAAGCGCTCGGAATGCACATAGGCGACGCGCGCCTCCGGATTTGTCGCGCGCATCAGGTTGGCGACTGCATGCATCAGGTGGGTCTTGCCAAGACCGACACCGCCGTAAATGAAGAATGGGTTGTAGGCGCGGCCCGGGTTCTCACCGACCTGTTGCGCCGCTGCTTTCGCCAACTGGTTGCTCTTGCCTTCGACGAAGTTGGCGAAGGTGAAATCCGGATTGAGCCGACTGCCGATGACGATCGGCTCGGCTCGGCGTGTGCGTGCACCATTGCCTGCCGGCGAAACGACGACCGGAGCGGAGGCGCCAGCGCGCGAACCGACTTCGAGCTGGATCTGGGGTACGTCAGTGTCGGCAACCGCGCCCATGAGCTCTTCGATCCGCGCGCGCAGGTTCTGGGTCAGCCAGTCCACGACGAAACGATTGGGCGCCAGGAGCCTGAGCACGCCATTTTCCTCGACGGCCTGCAGCGGCCGCACCCAGGTATTGAACTGTTGTTCGGGAATCTCGGACTCGAGCAGTCGCAGACAACGATTCCACAGCGACGCTTCCACGAGCGCGACTCCATGAGTGGGTAGCGAGGTACGGGACGGAAAAGGGGAGCGGAGTCTATAACGGCCAACCCGTGTCCGCCACGGAAGATTCACTGCGCAACGCAGCGTGCGTGTCCCTGACAGCGCCCTTGTATTGACACCCCAAAGGGTGCTGCGTACCCTTGCCGCCTTTCGCGTGCGGCCGGCTGCGCGTAACACGCGCCCTATCATTTTCCGTTCATCGATGAAACGTACTTATCAACCCAGCAAAGTGCGTCGCAAGCGGACCCACGGTTTCCGCGCGCGCATGGCTACCAGGACGGGCCGGCAGGTGTTGAGCCGTCGGCGTGCGAAGGGACGCAAGCGTCTCGCGCCGTAACGCACGCCGCGGAGTTCCGATCGGGTCGTTCACGTTCAGCGCCGCCCAACGCCTCCGCAGCCAGGCGGAGTTCGAACATGTCTACAAAAGCGGGCAGCGGTTTACTCAGTCGCTGTTCCAGGTCACTGCATGTGCCAACGCGCACGGCTTTCCAAGGCTTGGGTTGTCCATCGCGGCGCGCACCGTCGGCAATGCGGTGGCTCGCAATCGGATCCGGCGTCTCGTGCGCGAAGTCTTCCGTCTCGCGCGACATGACCTGCCAGCGATCGATATCGTCGTCACGGCGCGCTCGGCAGCACGAACGGCGACTAGCGCCGCCCTGCGCAGCGATCTCGAGCAGGCACTGAGCACGCTCCGCGAACGATGCGCACGTTCCTCAAAACTCTCATCCACGCGTACCGGTGGCTGATCAGCCCGCTGCTCGGGCCGAATTGTCGCTTCTATCCCAGCTGTTCCGCGTATGCGCTTGAGGCGCTCGAGCGCTTCGGTGCGCTCAAAGGCAGCTGGCTTGCCATCCGTCGCATCGGTCGTTGCCATCCCTGGCACCCGGGCGGCTATGACCCGGTGCCGGGCCATCATTGCGACCTGAGCGTCGAGAGTCCGCCGCATGCCTAATCAGCGCCTTCTTCTCTGGGCCGGCCTCGCGCTCGTTCTGTGGCTCAACTATCAGGCCTGGCAGAATGATTACGCGACGCCACCCGCGGCCCAGGCGCCGGCCCCGGCCACGTCGACGCCGGCGGCACCCCCACCGCAAACACTCGACCAGAGCGTTCCCGGACTGCCCGCTCCGACAAGCGAAGCAGCTGGGCCGGCAGCGACTGAGACACCCGTGGCACCCGCCACGACGCCCGCGGCTGCAGGTGACATTCGGGTGGTGACCGACGTGCTCGACCTGCGCATCGGGACACAGGGTGGAGAGTTAAAACGCGCCGATCTGCTCGCCTACCCGAAGGACAAGCGCCATCCCGAGGTGGTCGTGCGCCTGTTCAACGACGACCCGGCTCACCCTTTCCTTTTTCAGTCGGGACTCACGAGCGGCACGCCAGGCGCGCAACCCGATCACTTGGCGACGTTTACCTCCGCCGGGACTGACTTCCGGCTGGCCGACGGCGCCGATGAGATCAAGGTACCCGTCACGTGGACGGACGGTCAGGGCATCACGGTCACCAAGACCTACACATTCACGCGCGGTCGTTACGCGGTGCGGATCGACTACGAAATCGAGAACAAGAGTCCAAGGGACTGGCAGGCCGCTTCGTACCTGCAGTTCCTGCGGCAGCAGCCGCACGTCGAGCGGTCGATGTTCGACGTCGAGAGCTACGCGTTCATGGGCCCGGCGATCTACGACGGCACCAGCTACCGCAAGCTCGATATCGAAGACGAAGAGGACCGGGTCTTTGCCGGGAGCATCAAGGACGGCTGGTTTGCCGCCATGCAGCACCACTTTGTTGCCGCCACGGTCCCGGCTGCTCAGCAGACCTACCAGTACCGGTTGCGCGTCGATCATGGCCAGTACCTGCTGGGTGCGGTGGGTCCCTCACAGGTGGTGCCCGCCGGTGCCCGGCGCACACTGACCGAGACCGTCTTCGTCGGGCCCAAGTTGCAGGCACAACTGGAAACCACTGGCCCGCGGC
>DATBVX010000302.1:0-12987 GCA_036515135.1 Steroidobacteraceae bacterium | reverse complement strand
CGCCAGTTTCTGAGGTCTATGGGCTTGTGAGCGATGTTCCAGTCGCCACACAGGATGTAGTCACGGGGCGTTCGAGCCAGCTTGCGCAGATGCGGCATGAAGCAGGCGAGCCAGCGGAACTTCGAGGCCTGTCGCTCAGGGCCGGCCGAGCCCGATGGCTGATAGACGGACACCACACACAGGCGACCGAAGCGCGCCTCCAGGTATCGACCCTCGCGATCGAACTCGGGCACGCCGATTCCGCGCACGATGCGATCAGGCTCGCGTTTCGAAAAGAGCGCCGTTCCCGAATATCCCTTGCGCTCGGCATCGAAATAGAAGGAGTGATAGCCCTTGGGCCGGAAATGGTTGGCCGCGAGCTGCCCCTCGTGCGCCTTGGTTTCCTGCAGACAGACGACGTCCGCCCGCTGACGCTTCAGCCACTCGAAAAAGCCTTTCTGAGCCGCGGAACGGATGCCGTTGACGTTAAGGGTGATGACGCGCATGTGCGAAGTATAGAAAAGGTTGACGGTTGGCAGTTGACAGTTGGCCGCAAGAGAGGAGATGGTCCCCTGCCAACTGTCAACTGTTCACCGCCAACCAGTCTTCCTTGCTGTCAACCGCCCACTGTCAACCGTCAACCTTCCCATGCTTCCTCACCAACAGCAGTTCATCGATCTCGCGCTGGGCCTGGGCGCGCTCAAGTTCGGCGAATTCACACTGAAGTCGGGACGCCGGAGTCCGTACTTCTTCAATGCCGGTGCGTTCAACACGGGCGGCGCACTCGCGGTGCTCGGCCGCTGCTATGCCGAGACGATCATGCGCTCCGGGCTGCCCTTCGACATGCTCTTCGGCCCCGCATACAAGGGAATACCCCTCGTCACCGCGACGGCGATTGCGCTCGCCGAGCTCCAAGGTCGCGATGTGCCCTACGCGTTCAATCGCAAGGAAGCCAAGGATCACGGCGAGGGCGGCTCGATCATCGGCAGCCCGCTGACCGGCCGGGTGCTGATCGTCGATGACGTCATCACCGCCGGGACGGCGATTCGTGAATCGACTGACCTGATCCAGCGAGCGGGCGCGAAAGTGGCCGCGGTCGTGCTCGCAATCGATCGACAGGAGCGGGGACAGGGCGAGCGTTCTGCTGTACAGGAGGTCGAAGCGGCACTGGGCGTTCAATGTGTGAGCATCATCACACTTTCAGACCTCATCGAATCGCTGGCGCACTCCGGAAGCGATGAAACACTCGCGGCGATGCACCAGTATCGGGAATCTTATGGAATATGAGGGTGTTGCGACCGCGGCACGACGCGCTGCACTACTTAATTCTCTTGCGGATAGTCCCCGTATTTGAGGCAGAATAGTGCCCCCTCCAGTTCGGGCTGGTGGATTTTGTAGTGACCTCGAGCAAGCTGCAATGGCTGGCCGCTTTCATTCTGCTCGTCACGGGCGGGATTGCGCTTGCTGCGCAATCGAACAAGGGTTCTGACAAGCCGCTCTACAAATGGGTCGATGAAAAGGGTGTCGTTCACTACGGCGACAGCGTGCCTCCACAGTACGCGAAGCAGGAACGGCGTGTACTGAACAGTCAGGGCGTGGAAGTCGGACGGCTGGAGCGCGAAAAGAGCGACGCGGAAAGGGCTGCGGACGCCGCACGCAACAGGCTGACTGCCGACGCCAGGCAGCGCGACCAGATCCTGCTCACCTCATATGTTTCGGTCGATCAGATCGAAGAGGTGCGCGACCAGCGCCTGGATCTCATCGAGGGGCAGGTGCGGGTGACCGCGCAATACCTCGACACCCTGCAGGGCCGCCTCAGGAACCTGCAGACACAGGCCCATTTCTTCAAGCCGTACAGCACCAACGACACCGCGGGGCCCATGCCGGATCAACTGGCAGAAGATCTGGTGCGGACGGTAAAGGAAATCCGGCAGCACGAGCGCAATCTCGCCGGCAAGCGTGCCGAACAGGAGGCGCTGCGTGAGCAGTTCCAGTCGGATATCGATCGCTATCTGGAATTGAAGACCCCGCGCCCGGACTGAGCACCGCGCAGCGATCGCGCTGACGCCTTACTGGCGTCCCGAGTGACCGAAGCCGCCCGTTCCGCGGCGACTCGCCTCGAACGACTCCACGATCTCGAGGTCCACCTGCAACACCGGCACGATCACCATCTGTGCGATGCGTTCGCCCGGTTGCACGGTGAAGCGCTCGCGTCCGCGGTTCCAGCACGACACCATCACCTGCCCCTGGTAGTCCGAGTCGATCAGTCCCACGAGGTTTCCGAGCACGATGCCGTGCTTGTGGCCGAGACCGGAACGCGGCAACAGCACGGCCGCTATGGATGAATCCTCCAGATGGATCGCGATCCCGGTCGGAATCAGCTCGGTGCCGCCCGGCTCGAGATCGAGCGGCGCGTCGAGGCAGGCACGCAGGTCGATGCCCGCCGAACCCGGAGTGGCGTAGTGAGGCAGGGGAAATTCGCGCCCGAGCCGCGCGTCGAGGATCCTGACCTTGAGGCGGCGTTGCGCGCTCACCGCGACGCGCGCCGGCTCAGACATGCGCCCGCTGCCGAGGCGCGTGCGCTTCGCGTACGCGATAGCGTTCCGCGATGAGCGCCACCAGCTGGCGCGCGATATCCGCCTTGGCCGCGCGCTCAATCATCCTTCTCTCGCCGGGCCACAGCACCAGCAGCGCATTGTCGTCACAGTCGAACGCCAGCCCCTCGCCCACCAGGTTCGCGGCGATCATGTCGAGGTTCTTCTTCAGCAGTTTCTCACGGGCGTGTTGCTCGACCCTCTCGGTCTCCGCGGCAAATCCGACGACGAAGGGCCGGCGCTTGTCAGCAGAAACCGACGCCAGGATGTCAGGAGCCTTCACGAGATCCAGATGCATCGTGTCCCCGGTTTTCTTGATCTTCTGCGGCTGCGCCTGCGGCGGTCGGTAGTCGGCGACGGCGGCGGCGGAAATGAAGATGTCCATGGTCGGCAGTTCGCGATGCACGGCCTGGTACATTTCCTCCGCGCTCTCGACATTGACACGCCGCACGCCGGTGGGCGTATCGAGGGCGACCGGGCCGCTGATGAGCGTGACCTTGGCGCCCGCCGCACGCGCCGCCTGTGCGGTAGCGAAGCCCATCTTGCCCGAGCTGCGATTGCTGATGAATCGCACCGGATCGATCGCTTCCCGCGTCGGACCCGCGGTGATGACCACGTGCAGCCCTTCGAGCTCGCGCGACCGGACGAGCAGGTCGAATGCGCGCTGGGCCAGTTCAACGGGCTCGAGCATCCTCCCCAGACCCTCTTCTCCGCATGCCTGGTCACCTTCATCCGGACCGAGGATCGTTACGCCCCGCGCTCGAAGGGTTGAGACGTTTGCTTGCGTCGCCGCGTTGGACCACATGAGGCGGTTCATCGACGGCGCCACCGCGATCGGTGCGTCCGTCGCGAGACACAGCGTGCTCAGCAGATCCTCGGCTTGCCCATTCGCCAGTCTTGCGAGGAAGTTCGCGCTGGCTGGCGCAACCAGCACCAGCTCGGCCCAGCGCGCCAGCTCGATGTGCCCCATCGCGGCTTCGGCGGCGGCATCCCAGAGGTCGTCGCGGGTCGGTCGGCCCGAGACAGCCTGAAACGTGAGCGGCGTGACGAACCGCCGTGCACCCGCCGTCATCACGACCTGGACGTCGGCCCCGCGTTCGGCAAGGCGGCGCACGAGGTCGGGACTCTTGTAGGCCGCGATGCCACCGGTGACGCCGAGCAGGATGCGTGTGCGATCGGAGGAGCTCATTGGCCGGCATTATCCGGGCGCGGCCCGGGGCGAGCAAACAGCGACAAGGAATAGTGAGATACCCGACAGTCGCAGCAGAAAACCACGCTGCATCAGCGCACTGCACTCCCCATACTTCCACCGACTCATTTCAAGGACGGTTTCTTCATGTCCATCCGCGATTGGCCGGTGACCGAACGACCGCGCGAAAAGTTGCTCGACCACGGTCCCGCGGCGCTCTCTGAAGCGGAACTCCTTGCGATCGTGATTCGCAATGGGCGGCGTGGCGCCAGCGCCATCGATGTTGCACGTTCCGTCCTCAAGGAGTTCCGCTCGCTGCGCGGACTCCTGAGCGCCGATGCGGAGCGTTTTTGCCGCCATCCGGGTCTCGGCAAAGCGCGTTATGCGGAACTGCAGGCCGCATTGGAACTGGCGCGGCGCCATTACCAGGAGGCATTGGAGGCCGGTCCGGGGCTCAACTCGCCGAGCGCGACGCGCGACTTTCTGGTGTCGCGCTTGCGCGATCGGGCCTACGAGGTGTTCTGCTGCCTGCACCTCGATAACCGCCATCGACTGATCGCGTTTGACGAGCTGTTCCGCGGCACGATCGACGGCGCGAGCGTGCATCCGCGCGAGGTTGTCCGACAGGCGCTCGCCCGCAACGCGGCGGCCGTGATCCTCGCCCACAACCATCCGTCGGGTGTGGCGGAACCGAGCCAGGCCGATGAGTTGATCACGCAGCGGCTCAAGGAAGCCCTGGCGCTGGTCGATATCCGGTTGCTCGACCACCTGATCGTCGGCGACGGCAGCTGCGTGAGCTTCGCGGAGAAGGGCCTGCTCTAGGCTTGCCGCCCAAGCGACTTTCGGCTATCTTGGCCGCCCTTTTAGCACGCCCGCGCACGCCTAACTCATTGGCTAGCGGACCAAATTCGAGGCTTTAAGCATGTCCAGGGTCTGTCAGGTCACCGGCAAGCGCCCGGTCGTCGGCAACACGGTGTCGCACGCGAACAATCGCAAGCGCCGCCGCTTCCTGCCCAATCTGCACATGCAGCGGTTCTGGCTCGAGAGCGAGCGTCGCTTCGTCACATTGCGCGTATCCACGCGCGGCCTGCGCACCATCGAGAAGCTCGGTGTCGATGCCGTGGTGGCTGACCTGCGCGCCAAGGGCGTGCGGGTCTAACGGGAGAAAGTCATGCGCGAGAAGATCAAGCTGGTGTCGTCCGCGGGTACGGGCCATTTCTATACGACGATGAAGAATAAGCGCCTGCACCCCGACAAGCTCGAGACCATGAAGTTCGACCCCGTGGCCCGCAAGCACGTCAAGTACAAGGAATCGAAGATCAAGTAGCCCTCACCCCAGCCCTCTCCCGCGAGGCGGGAGAGGGAGAAGAAAAACCCGCCTCTCGGCGGGTTTTTCGTTCTGGACGGCTGGAGCTTACCGACGCGCTATGCAGGCTGCATCGCGTAGCCGCGCAGGCTCAGCGCGAAATCCTGCAGCGCCTTGATGCCGCTGGCTTCGGCCTGGGCGCACCAGTCTCCGAGCTGCGCCAGCAAGCGCTCATTGCTGGCGTACGCGCCGCTCCACAGCTGCTGCAGCCGCTCGCGGAAATCGTGCACGGTCTTCAACGCCTGGTGGTTGCGCAGAATTTCCTGCAAGCGGGCGGCCGCGCCCGCATCGAGCAGCCTCGGATGCCGGATGAGCAGCTTGCGAACGCCGCGCGTCAGGTTCGTCTGCGCCGTACGGCGTTTCAGCTCCGCGCGGAGTACCGGCAGGATCACCGTGCGACTGTAGTCGCGCAGCACATGCATCCGGTTGACGATCACCGCACGCAGATTCTCGAGATCCACGGAGCGGCGCGGCTCCACGCGTGCTGGCTCGGGCGCGATGCGATTGACCTTGGCGAGACCCAACGCCTCGAGCAAGCGGATGTAGAGCCAGCCGATGTCGAACTCCCAGCGTCGCACGGAGAACTTGGCCGACGCCGGAAATGCGTGGTGGTTGTTGTGCAGTTCCTCGCCGCCAACCAGCAATCCCCACGGCACGATGTTGCGCGACGCATCCTCGCACTCGAAATTGCGATAGCCACTGTAATGCCCGAGACCGTTGATCACGCCCGCGGCGAGCAGCGGCATCGAAATCATCTGCACCGCGATGATGATGATGCCCGGTACACCGAACAGCAGCAGATCGGTAATGACCATAAGCACGATGCCGAGGTTCTTGTAGCGCGAGTAGACGTTGCGCTCCACCCAGTCATCGGGAGTGCCGCGTCCATACTTCTCCAGCGTCTCCGGCTTGCAGATCTCCTCCGCATAGAGTTCGGCGCCCTGCCACAGGACCTTGCGGATGCCAAAGACCACGGGGCTGTGCGGATCGCCGGGCAGATCGGAAAACGAGTGGTGCTTGCGATGCACGGCAACCCACTCGCGCGTGAGCATCGCCGAACTCATCCAGATCCAGAGCCGGAAAAAGTGCCGGAGCGCGGGATGGAGGTCCAGGCTGCGGTGTGCCGCATCGCGATGCAGGTAAACCGTGACCGCCATCACGGTCAGCTGGACCATGATGACCGTCGCCAGCAAGTATTCCCAGAAGCTGAAATCGAGAAAACCGTAGAGAAATCCGAGGTCCATGCCCACTCCAGCCCAAGGATAAGGGGGCGCCGACTATAGCTAATCCGCGCCCCAACGCCAATGAACAGGCGCCCGACACCTTATAGTCTGGGCATATGCCTGAACTTCCAGAGGTTGAAACGACCCGTCGAGGTATTGCCCCCGTGGTCGAAGGCCGCCGCATCGCGGCGCTCGTCGTGCGTGAGCCGCGGCTGCGCTGGCCTGTGTCACCGAAGCTTGCCGGAGAGATTGCCGGACAATCCGTTTGCGGCGTGCGGCGGCGCGCCAAATACCTTCTCATCGACCTCGAGCGCGGCAGTCTCATCCTGCATCTCGGCATGTCGGGGAGCGTACGCGTTGTGCCCAGCGACACACCCCTCATCGATCACGACCACATCGACATCCAGCTCGATTCCGGACTGCTGCTGCGATTCAACGATCCGCGCCGCTTCGGCAGCCTGCTGTGGACCAATACCGATCCGCTCGCGCATCCGTTGCTCCGACGGCTCGCGCCCGAGCCGCTCGACGCCAGCTTCGATGGCCAATACCTGCATCGCGCCTCGCGCCGGCGCCGCGTCGCAATCAAGCAGTTGCTCATGAACAGCCACGTGGTGGTCGGCGTCGGCAACATCTATGCGAGCGAGGCATTGTTCCGCGCGCGCATCGATCCGCGTCGCGCCGCCGGACGGCTGAGCCTCGCCCGACTGACGCGCCTCGCACGCACCATCAAGAGTGTGCTCACGACCGCGATTCGCGTCGGCGGCACGACACTGCGCGATTACGTGGGCGCAGATGGGAGTCCGGGGTACTTTCGACAGAGGCTCTACGTGTACGAGCGGGCGGGGAAGCCGTGCCGCGTTTGCCGCACGTCGATCCGCCAGATCACACAGGGTCAGCGCTCGACGTACTTCTGCCCGCGCTGTCAGCGCTAACCCTACCGCGTCAACCCTTTGCCAGCGCCGCGCGGATCGGAAGCCGCGACGACGGTTTGCGAAGCGTAATCCCAGGTCACGATCTGCATATTGCCGATGGTTGCCGGCCAGTCGCGAATCTTGTGCCCGCGTTCCTCGAGCGCGCGGCGCTCATCGCTGCTCAGACCCGCCGGCTCCGCGAATACCATGTCGGGCTGATACTGATGATGGATGCGCGGCGCGGTGACGATCCCGTTTGCATCCGCACCGTCGAGCCAGTTGAGCGTGCTCAGCAGGATCATCGAGGGAATGAAGCTGCCGCCGGGTGAACCCAGAATCGCGACACCCTTGTCCGACTCGACAAAGGTCGGCGTCATGCTCGACAGCATGCGCTTGCCCGGCGCGATGCGGTTCGCCTCCGCCCCGACCAATCGATACATGTTGGGCTCGCCCGGCTTGATCGCGAAATCATCCATCTGGTTGTTGAGCAGGATGCCGGTGCCCGGGATCACCAGGCCGGTTCCGAACCAGGCATTCAGCGTGATCGTTGCGGCGACGCGATTCCCCTCACGATCGAGGACAGCGAAGTGCGTGGTGCTTATGCCCGAGCGTGAGTCACCGATGTAGCCCGGCAGCAGATCGCTCGGCGTCGCTTTGTCCAGGCGTATCGAAGCGCGCTGGCCGGCCGCATAGTAGGGACTCAGCAGCCGATCGACGGGAACCTTCACGAACGCCGGGTCGCCCAGGTATTCGGCGCGATCGCGATGCACGCGGCGCAGGCTCTCGAGAATCACATGCTTGCGGGTGACGCTGTCGAGACGCGCTAGATCGAAGCCATCGAGGATGTTGAGCGCATTGAGGAGCGCGATGCCGCCGGATGATGGCGGTGGGGCGGTCACGATTCGCGCGCCGCGATATGTGCCTTGCAGAGGCTCGCGCTCGATCAGCCGGTAGTTCGCGAGATCCTCGCGCGACCAGCTACCGCCGAGCTGGCGGACTCCCGCGATGAGCCTGTCGGCAAACGTGCCCTGATAGAAACCCTCGGCTCCTTTCTCAGCCACGATCGAGAGCGACCGGGCAAGATCGGGCTGCCTGAGGACGAAGCCCACGGCTGGCACTTCGCCCTTGTTCAGGAAGATGCGACGCGCATCGGGGCTGCGCTCGAACGCGGGTTTCTTGCGCGTGATGTCCTCCACCAGCCGGGGGTAGACCGCAAACCCTTCGCGAGCGAGTTTGATCGCGGGCTGCATGCTGCGCTTGAGCGGCAGCCGCCCATACTTGGCGGCAAGGTGCGCAAACGCTGCTGCTTCGCCGGGAATCCCTGCGGCCAGCGCAGTTTCGGTCGAGAGACCGGCAATCGGCTTGCCGTCCGGCCCAAGATACATGTCGCGCGTAGCGGCGGCCGGAGCAACTTCACGCGCATCGACGAACACTTCGTGGCCGTCAGTGGCACGGTGCAGCAGATAGAAGCCGCCACCGCCCAGACCCGAGCCTCGCGGCTCGACGACCGACAATGCCGCGCTCACGGCGACTGCGGCGTCGAACGCGTTGCCGCCGGCTGCGAGGATTTCGAATCCTGCCTCGCTGGCGAGCGGATAGGCGCTCGCAATCGCGGCAACTGGCGGCTTGGGCGCCTCGGACCCGAATACGATCTGCGGTGCGAGAAGAAAGAGACCGGCAACGAATTGGCAAAACGCCAGCATCGTGGCCTGCCGCTGTCTCCTGTTTTTCAACCTCTTTTCCTGCCCGTCTTCCACCCTTCTCACTCCCTTCTCATCTTCTTCAGTTCCGCCTCGACGACCGGGTGCACGAACTGCGATACGTCACCGCCCAGTACGGCGATCTCGCGCACGAGCGTCGAAGAAATGAACGTGAACTGCTCCTGTGGCGTCAGGAACACCGTCTCGATGTCGCGCGCCAGGTGGCGGCTCATATTGGCGAGCTGAAACTCGAACTCGAAATCCGACACGGCCCGCAAACCGCGCACGACGACCTTGATGTTGTTCTTCTGCGCGAACTCGACGGTGAGTCCCCGGTAGCCGACCACCTCGACGCCACGCACGTCCTTGAGGACCTTGCGGGCCATGTCGACCCGCTGCTCCAGGCTGAACATGGGTGCCTTGTGTGAATTGCTGGCGATCGCGACCACGACACGCTCGAAGATGCTCGCTGCGCGACGCACGAGGTCGTGATGGCCGTTGGTGATCGGATCGAAAGTGCCGGGATAAACGGCGCTGCGCTTCATCGTGTGTCCCCTCCAGCCGGCGACCCGTCGGCCCGCTGCGCCAGATGATAACCGACCTCCCCGGCACGCCCGGACTTGAGCAGTATCCAGCTGGCGGGAAGCACGGGCGCGCCTGCGTGTGAGGGCTGCTCGATGTAGATGTACGCGCGCGCCGCCAGCCAGCCGTGCTCCTCGAGTGCGCGGCAAAGGCCCGGGAGGTACTCGGTTGCGAACGGCGGGTCGAGAAACACGACATCGAACGGCTCTGCCTCGCCGTCGAGATAGCGTCGCGCGTCCAGCGGCCACAACTCGGCTCCATGTGCACCGAGCTTCGACAGCGTCTCTTGCAGTTGCCCGATCACCGCGCGCTCACGATCGACGAACACCACATGCCGAGCGCCACGCGAGAGCGCTTCGAGCCCGAGCGCACCGGAACCGGCAAACAGATCGAGACAGCGGCTACCCGCGATCACGTTCTGCAACCAGTTGAAAAGCGTCTCGCGAACGCGGTCCGGCGTCGGGCGTATCGCCTCCATTGCCGCAAACCGGATGCGCCGGCCGCGCCACTTGCCGCCGATGATCCGCACCTCGTTGCGCGCACGCCCCAGGCTTCGACGGGTGCTCCGTCGCGGCGGCGCGGGTCGTGACGATTTATGAGTCATATCCTCGGCTTAGAATGACTGCCGCCCTGACTTGCTTGAGCTTGGCCGCACGGCGTAGGCTTGGCGCCACTACAACGAGCGCTTCGCGCCGGCATCAAGCCTTAATTTTGGGGAGCAAACCATGAGGACTGTGCGCGCTGCAATCCTGTGTTCAATCGGATTGCTGCTGCAAGGCTGCTTTTCGGATTCGGCTTCCGACGGCGAAGCCAGCATCGGCCCGACGGATCCGACCAGCGGTAACGGTGCGCCGACCACGCCACCACCGGCCGCCGGTTTCAAGGCGCAGTTTCAGCCGCTGAACGGCATTTTCCCGTACCCGAACGATCTGTACTTCAGCGGCAGCACGGACGGCACACTCAATCTTCCGGCCAACCCGTTTCAGCCCACGGTCGCGACGATCAACGCGCTCGACGGCTATTCGACGACCGCGTACGCCTCGGTGCGCTTCGCGAGTGGCGCGATCGATGCTGCGACACTGACCCAGGCAAACGTCCGTGTCATCCGGCTTACACTCGATAACACGACCAAGGGACCGCTGCTTCCTCCCGCACCAGGCGCCCTGCTGCCGGCACCGTTGGTGTTGGGCACCGATTACACCGCCACCGTGTCCACGGAAACGGGCTCCGCCGGCGGCACATTGATCATTCGGCCGTTGAGGCCGCTGCAGGCTTCAGCGGGCGCACAGAACATCGGATACCTGGTGCTGCTCACCAACGGCATTCGTAACACGACCGGCGCAGCGGCGAATCCAGACAACGATTACCTGTTGGTCCGCAATCAGGCGATCACCGAGATCCAGGCGGGCGCAACGACGCCGACGTGCACACCGATCACTAACACGACGCTCAACGGGATCTGCCGGCTGACGTTTGGTCACTTGCGCATCGGTGCGGCCGTTCCCTTTCCCTCGCCGCTGAATCTCGCAAGCGTGATCGTCTCGTTCAGCTTCTCGACTCAGTCCACCGCGGACACACTCGGGGCACTCGCGCAGATTACGGCTGCATCGCCGCCCACCGCGCTCATAGTGGTCTCGACCGGGCTCCGCACGAACGCCGTGAGCCCTTCGCTGCCCGGCATCGCCAACATCTCTGTCGGAACGCTGCGCATTCCGTACTATCTCTCTGCGCCGAGCGCAGCCAATCCGGCTGCCCCGGTGAACCGATTCTGGACCGCGGCCGGCGCCTCGCCCGCGCCCGGAATCGATCCGGCGAGCCGCAATCTGACGCGCTTCAACCCAGTGCCGGCAAAGACCGCGGATCTCGACATCCCGATCTTCGTCACGGTGCCGAATGCCTTTGGCCCAACGGGCGGAGTGCGTCCGCCGAACGGCTGGCCAACGGTAATTTTTCAGCACGGGCTGACGCGCAATCGCGTCGATGCGGTCGCGGTCGCCGATGCGTTCGCGCAAGCCGGCTTCGTCGTGGTGTCGATCGACCTGCCTCTGCACGGCATCGGTGCGACATCCTCCGCCGCCGCCTTTCGCCAGGTCGGCCTCGAGCGCACATTCGATCTCGACGTGAGCAACAACGCCACGCTCGCGCCGGGCGCGGATGGTGTGGTCGACGGCTCGGGCCAGAATTTCGTCAACCTCTCGAGCCTGCTCACCACGCGCGATAACCTACGGCAGGGCGCGGTCGATCTGCTGACGCTGACCCGCGCGTTGCCCACTCTGGAGCTGACCGGCGATGCCACCCCAGACGTCGACCCCGCACGCATTCATTTCGTCGGTCATTCGCTGGGGAGCATCGTCGGCGCCACGTATGCACGCTTCGGCGCCAATGCCAGGACGGCTTCGCTCCTGATGACCGGCGGCGGCGTCGCGCAAACCATCGTCGACTCACCTGCGTTTGGACCCGCCATCAAGGCGGGCCTCGCCGCGCAGGGATTGATCGAGGGCACGACGCTGTTCAACCAGTTCCTGCGTGACGCCCAGACCGCGGCCGACGCCGGAGATCCTCTCAACCACTTCAGCTCGCTGCTCGCGGCGAAGCCCGTGCACGTGGCGCAGGTGGTCGGCAGTCCGCCGACGTGGTTGCCGGATCTGGTAGTACCGAACAGCTCCACTCAGCGCATGATCGACGCGGGCGGCGCGCTGATTCGCCGCGTCAGCACGCCTGGGGCGAATGCGACGGCTGCCGGCAACGGTGGATACGTCAACTACGTCGCCGGCCATCACGGCTCGATCATCGATCCGTCCTGCTCGAATCCGCCCGTCGGTCCCGTTCCCGCGACGTGTGTCGCGGTCACGACCGAGATGCAACGGCAAACGGTTACGTTCGCGGCGCTCGACGGCGGGGCTATCGTGATCACGGATCCGACCGTCGTGCAGCCTTAGGCGAAACGCCGAACGCTCAGCCCAATCCGATCGAATCCGGGCGGCCACGAGGCCGCCCGGTTTTTTTCGTGGGGTACAATTCCCGCATGCACGGATCGAAAGCCCCGAATGCCGCCTCCATTGCGGCCGACGCTGAGCCGCGAGCGGGCTTCATCAAGCGCCTGCGCGCGAAACTCAACAAGGGTGAATCGTGGCTCACGTACGATCTCGCCAATCTTTTGCCGGGTCGCGCGATCGATGCGCAGGTACTCGAGGAGCTCGAGACGCGCCTGCTCATGGCGGACGTCGGCGTCGAAGCCACCGAGGCGATCCTGGAGCGGTTACGCACCAAGCTCGCACGCAAGGAGCTCAAGGATCTCGACGCGCTGCTCGCCGCCCTCAAGACCGCGATGCTCGAGATTCTCGCACCCTGTGCCCGGCCGCTGGTCATCGAGCGATCGCACCAACCGTTCGTCATTCTCGTCGTTGGCGTCAACGGCTCAGGAAAGACGACCACGATCGGTA
>DATBVX010000301.1:0-2058 GCA_036515135.1 Steroidobacteraceae bacterium | reverse complement strand
CACATCCTGAAGAAGACGCCATGAATCGTAAGACATAGGTCCTCTGCACTGAGATACTGGAAACGCTTTATCGACTTTCTTACGCTGCTGCGCAGCGCTTGTCGATGA
This sequence comes from Steroidobacteraceae bacterium, assembly GCA_036515135.1. Classification (GTDB taxonomy): domain Bacteria; phylum Pseudomonadota; class Gammaproteobacteria; order Steroidobacterales; family Steroidobacteraceae; genus DATBVX01. The sequence continues at coordinate 1,950 of DATBVX010000301.1, read as the reverse complement.
GTTTCGGTCCTAATTTCTCGTTCGGATCCTGTTTGTCGTCCGGTGGTCTAATGTCCGTCCATCTCGTTTCATGCACAGTGAGACCATCGCCGTCGCCGAAAGTTGTACCGTTGTCGACTTATTTATCGACTACTGAGTAATGGCGTGGCTTGCAGAGACCATCACCAGCGTGTAACCGTCAGGGGAGGATCTAGCCGCGATTTGCGCCGCGATATTACCTGCAGCCCCTGCGCGATTATCGATGATCGTTTGCTGACCTAAAGCAGCGGGCCTGTCCGTAGTTTTGTGTTTGAGGCATACCATGTCATCTAAAAGGAGCATGTATGCCCAAGCCTGTCAGGAAGATGCAAAAAGCGAACGCAGCCGCGCAAGCCGCTGTGCTGCCGACCATACCCCCGGAGTTGCTTGATCAGCTCGTCAAGGGTCCGATGAGCGCGGAGGCGGTCGAGGACGCCTCTCGAGCGTTCAAGAAGGCGCTGATTGAGCGTGCGCTGGGTGCCGAGATGAGCCATCACCTGGGCTACGCCGCGGGGGGCGACAAACCTGAAGCAGCGACCAACCACCGCAATGGTAAGAGCGGCAAGACCGTTCTGACCGACGATGGGCCGTTGCGCATCGAAGTGCCGCGCGATCGGGAGGGCGAGTTCGAGCCCAAGCTCATCGGTAAGCACGAGCGACGCTTCACCGGCTTCGACGATAAGATCATCGCCATGTATGCGCGCGGAATGACCGTGCGCGAGATTCAGGGCTTTCTGTCCGAAATGTATGCCACCGACGTGGCGCCGGACTTCATCAGCGGCGTGACCGACGCGGTGCTCGCGGAAGTCACCGCGTGGCAATCGCGGCCGCTCGAGTCGATGTATCCGGTGATCTTCTTCGACGCGCTGCGGGCGAAGATCCGGGAAGACAACGTGGTGCGCAACAAGGCGATCTACCTCGCGTTGGGCGTACGCCGCGACGGCACGCGCGACATCCTCGGGCTGTGGATCGACAACACCGAAGGCGCCAAATTCTGGATGAAGGTGTTCAACGACCTGAAGACCCGTGGTGCCCACGATATTCTGATCGCCGTAACCGACGGGCTGAAGGGCATGGCCGAGGCCTTGGCCGTCGTCTATCCCGCCACTACGCTGCAGACGTGCATCGTGCACCTGATCCGCAACAGCCTCGATTACGCAAGCTGGAAGCAGCGCCGGGCCTTGGCGGCGGCGATCAAGCCGATCTACACCGCCGTCAGCGCCGAGGCCGCAGAGGCCGAACTGACGACATTCGAAAGCGGGCCGTGGGGTCAGAAATTCCCGACCGTGGCGAGCTCGTGGCGGCGCGCCTGGTCCAACGTGATTCCGTTCTTCGCGTTTCCGCCGGCGGTTCGCCGCGTGATCTACACCACGAATGCGATCGAGAGCGTGAACTCGCAGCTGCGCAAGATCATCAAGACCCGCGGCCATTTCCCTTCGGACGATGCGGCGAGCAAACTGATCTGGCTCGCATTGCGCAACATCACCGCCGACTGGGGACGGGCTGCGCCTGACTGGAAGACGGCGATGAATCAATTCGCCATCCTCTATCAGGATCGATTCACGCAACCGCAAGCGTAAAATGTTTGCAACACGCCAAAGCCTCACACACAGAATTCAGGACACTCCCCCGAAGAGCGCTACGAGTTCATCGCCCGAACCGTGCGCCGCTTCGGTTATCGCCGCCTGAGGCGCGCTCAGAAGGCCGTGGTGCTGCGCTTCCTCGAGCGGGTAAGTGGCTATTCGCGGCTGGTTAAACGCGGCGGCGAGCGAGCTCCGCTCACCAAGCGTTACCACGGCTCACGCACAAGCTTTGAGCGCACCTACACGAGCGCTGACGTAGTCTTGCTGGCCGCTACCGATACCTTGCACGGCACGCTCTCGGGACTGACTACCAAGAAGCTCATGGAGCGCGCCTACCGCGTCTTTGGCG
>DATBVX010000300.1:0-4951 GCA_036515135.1 Steroidobacteraceae bacterium | reverse complement strand
GCGAAATAGCGGCGCAGGTACTCGTCGAACGACAGCGTGTCAGCGGCCTCGATGGCCGCCTGCGCGCGCAGCGATTCCTCGGCCTCGTTGCGGAACTCGGCCAGGCGCTGCTCGTTCGGCGGGTGAAGCTCGAGAAAGTAGGACTTGTGCGCTTCGGACATGCGCAACGCCAGCTGGAAGAAAGACTCGCCAGTGGTACGCATCTCATTGAGCAGCCGTGCGGAAGGCGTGAGCTCCACTTCGGACACCTTGGCCGCCTGCATCGCGAGCGCCGTCGCATAGGGCGCGTCCGGCAATCCCGCATCGAGCAGTTCGCACACGCCGCGCATCTCATCGAGCAGCTCCAGCGCCCAGGCGCGCATCGGGTGGTTGCGCCCGTCGCGCTTCAGCTCGAGGCCGGGCTCGCGGCCCCGGCGCGCGACCGTGATGTGATTGGCATCGAGCTCGAGCTCCTCGTTGAGCGCGAGCGGCGCGCTCGTCTTGAGTACACAGAGCGCGAGGAACGCCTCGAGGAATCGCAGCTTGTTCCGATTGACGCCCACCGGATCGAAGGCGCTCACGTCAAGGGCGCGAACCTCGATGTACTCGACGCCTGCGCGCACGAGTGCCTTCGTGGGGCGTTCACCCGAGTGCGCGACGCGCTTCGGCCGGATGAAGCTGTAGTACTCGTTTTCGATCTGCAGCAGGTTGGCGTTGAGCTGGCGGTATTCGCCATCGACCTTGACCCCAATGCTCTCGTACTCGGGGAGCGGCGTGCTGATGGCACGTTTCAGGTCACGCACGTACTCGGCGAGGCTGTTGACCGAGATGTTGACGCCAGCCTGGCTCTTGTTGCGATAGCCCAGGTCGCTCATCCGCAGCGAAGTCGCATGCGGCTCGTAATACGTGCCGGAATCGAGCTGCGGCAGCACGACGTCCCGGCCAGCAAGAAACGACTTGCAGACCGCGGGCGAGACACCGAACAGGTACAGCACGATCCAGCCGTAGCGGCGATAGTTCCGGAGCAGCGCAAAGTACGTTTCGGAAATGAAGTTCTGGCCGGAATCGCGCGATTCGAGCACTTCCGCGAGCACCGGCCAGAAGTGCTCGGGGAAGGAGTAATTGAAATGCACTCCCGAGATCGCCTGCATCGTGCGCCCATAGCGCCAGCCGAGGCCGCGGCGATACACGGTTTTCATGCAACCGATGTTGGAGCGACCGTACTGCGCGATGGGGATGCTTTCGTCGCCTTTGAGAGCGCAGGGCATGCTGGTGGTCCACAGCAGTTCCTGTTGCAGGTGCCGGTAAACGAACTGGTGGATGTCGCAGAGGTACTGCAACAGCTCCCAGCTTTGCCGGAAAGCCGGCGTGACGAGCTCGATCAGGGCCTCGGAATAGTCGGTCGTGATGTGCTCGTTGGTCAGCGCCGAGCCGAGTGCCTGCGGATGCCGCTGCTGAGAAATGCCGCCATCCGCCGTCACGCGTAGCGACTCTCTCTCGACTCCCTTGCGGCCGCCCTGGAGGACGTTTTTCTGGCCGCTGTTGATCAGGCCCGCGAGCCGCCGCTCGAACGGGCGATCGATCCGCGGCCTGCTCACCACTTGATCCGCCCGGTGAGGACGTCTTTGAACATCACGAAATCACCCGCCAGGCTGTAGAACGGGTGCCGGAATGTGGCCGGCCGGTTCCTTTCGAAGAAGAAGTGGCCGACCCACGCAAATCCGTAACCCACGACTGGCAGCATCCACAGCCACCGGTGCCGGCCGGTCGCCAGCGCGGCGATCAACGTGCAGATCACCAGAGCAGTCCCCAGGACGTGCAGCCGGCGCGAGCGCCGATCGCGATGCTCGGACAGATAGAAAGGATAGAAATCGCGGAAGTGCGCGAACCCTTGCGGGGCCGGGCCGCCACTCGTGGCCGTCATGCTGTTGTTCCCTTCATCCGCGGAGCGCGAAGTGTCGATGAGCCAAAGGACGGGCGTCAAGGCAAGGAGTTGGGACTGCCTTCCCAACGTTCAGTTCGCTTTGACATATGGGCTCGGCGTGTTTCTCAGACCACGGACGATTTGTGATGGCGCGCGCAATCGGTTTTTTGCGCGCTCGCTATCCTGCCGCACGAGAGGTCGGATCCGCAAAGTAGAACCTAAAGGGGATCGCTTACCTTGACGAGGCGTTTGCAATGGGCTGCCGCGTCACTCAGCGCGGCAGCGTTGATCACAGCACTTCCTGCATCGGCTCCTGCCGCGGCTCTGCGCGATGCATTCGGGCCTCACGCCGCTGTCTGGCTCGGGTCCGCGGCCGGTCTGGCCAGCGTCCTGCTCGCTGTCGGCGTGCTCTACTTCTGGAACCGTGCGTTGCGCAGCCAGGTCGAGAAACGCACCGCCGACCTGCAGCGGGAGCTTGCCGAGCGCCATCGCATGGAAGCCGCGCTGAACTTTGCTCGCGAGCAGCTCGAGGAGCGTGTGCGCGAGCGCACGTCGATTCTCGAAGCCCGCAACAAGGAGCTGAACGCCACCCGCATCCAGCTCCAGGAAGCCAATTCACAGCTCCTGAAGCTGGTCAGCATCGACGGCCTGACCGGGATTGCCAACCGGCGACATTTCGACGAGGTGCTCGCGCGCGAAGTTCGCCGCTCGCTGCGCGAACGCCAACCGATGTCGCTGATCCTGTGCGACATCGATGGTTTCAAGCGCTACAACGACACCTACGGCCACGCCCGCGGAGACGACACGCTCAAGCGCGTGGCACAAGCGGTGGAGAAAACCTTCCGTCGCGCGGGCGACCTCGCGGCACGCTACGGCGGCGAGGAATTCGCGATCGTACTGCCGGGTATCGAGGCGCGACGCGCCTGGCTGTTCGCTGATCGGCTGCGCCGCAATATCTGGCGACTGACGATTCCAAATGCGGTCTCGCCGGTCGCGGATCGCGTCACGATCAGTGCCGGCGTGGCGACTGCGATGCCGGATCGGATCTACGTGATCGAAGAACTGATCCATGCGGCCGATACCGCGCTTTATCGCGCCAAGGGCCAGGGTCGCAATCGCGTCGAGGCTCACGCGCCGATCGGTACTCCGGGCAGCAGCGCGCCCGAGCCTGAGCCGTTGCGCGCCGAAGCCTGAGTGCACCGTCGAGCAGGGAAAAATCAGCATGAAACGACGACCCAGGGCGTTGGCCGGACGCCCACGGAAGATCCGCCGATATCGCCTACGACGTCCGTCAGCGGCGGAGATGCCGTGGAGCTCCGACGCAGGCTGCGTAAACGCTGCCGTGCTCTTTACGGACCCCTTCCCGGCGACGGGAACCGCGGCGTGGCTCGAGCCGGATGCCCGCGGCGAGAGGACTTGCGCCGACAGCCAGTTCTAGCGCATCAAGCCCGCGTACCGGCCCGCAAGAACAAGACCCAAGTGGCCGACAGCGTTCGTCAGCCTGGACATTTCCCGGGGGCGCGCCCGGCGCGGCTGCTCGCGCTTCTCGCTGCAGTACTGTCGAGCGCGTGCGGCGGAAGCGAACCGGGCGCGGGCGTGAACAACCTGGAAATGCGTCCGCCGCAGTCCGGCCCCCAGACTCCACCGTCCGGCGCGATGCGCGCAGAGCTCGACCTCGCCGAGCTGCTGCGTGTCGACGCGTACGCGACCGGACCGATCGACAATCGCTTCTACATGCCGGTCGGCGCGCCGCTGCCGGCGGCGCATGGGCTGCAGGGACGGCTGTCAGTTGCAGAGGCGCCGATGCACGGCACCACCACTGACAGCAACTACGGTCAGACCGGGCTGCTGTGGTTTCCGGGCTTTGCGGCTGACTTCTTCGTTGTCGGCGACTATCTCGTACCGGTGGAGCGCGGCATTCTGGCTCGGGCCGGAACCCGCAGTCATTGGCGAGTGATCCTTTCGCCAGGACGGACATGGGCGGAGTCCGGCGACGGTGGGTGGTCGAGGGCATCGTTCCCGTTTGTGCTCGTGAGCGACGACACCAATGAAGCGCACAATGGTCTGGCGACGTTTCTCTTCAACGACACGCAGACCTCGGCTCTGCAGTTCCAGATCGTGCAGGAGACGGCGTCCTGGAATCGCAATGACTTCTGGGGCCGCCTGCCTCTCGCGTACACGCCGGGCGCCAGGGCCGATGAGCCAGCACTGCGCGCGCAATTCGAGGCCGAAATTGCCTCGCTCACGCCGGTCCGCGATTGGTCGGCGCTCGGTTCGCATCACGACGCCTCCTTGTGGCATGAGTTCACTCGCGGGCTGGATTCGGATGACCTGAGCGCCAGCGGTGTTGTGGTTGACGGTGTCATTTACATGCGTCCCTGTGCGACGCGGCTCGGAGACTACCCGTACTGTGAATTCATGCGGCATGGGGCCTTCTCGGTCACCAAGTCGATGGGGGCGGCACTGACGCTCTTGAGGCTCGCGCAGAAGTACGGCGACGAGGTGCTCACGCTCAAGATCCGCGACTACGTCGATGTCACGGCGCGGCATTCGGGATGGAGCGAAGTCCGATTCATCGACGTGCTCGACATGGCGACCGGAGTGGGTGACGCCAACCCCGATCGCCACGCCATCGATCCGTTTGCCGATGAAAACGCGGTGACGCTCGGCGCGTGGTCGAGCAGCGACAGTGAAGACTTAAAGCTCGATGCCGTCTTCGCCCAGGGCGACTACTCGTGGGGACCGGGCGAGGTTTTCCGCTACAACACCACGCATACATTCGTGCTTTCGGCTGCCATGCAGGAATTCCTCGTTCGCCGCGAGGGCGCTGATGCGCGCCTGTGGGACATGATGATGCGCGAGGTATTCGAGCCGATCGGCATCCGGCATTTTCCCATGATGCACACGCTCGAAGCGGGCGCCGCGCCGGGCATTCCCCTGATGGGAATCGGGCTTTATCCGACTGTCGATGACGTCGCCAAGATCGCGACGCTCCTCCACGACGGTGGGCGTGTCGGGGGAGTACAGCTGTTGAGCGAGCGAGGGCTC
>DATBVX010000299.1:0-27684 GCA_036515135.1 Steroidobacteraceae bacterium | reverse complement strand
CTTGCCGGTACCCGTCTGTGCACCCGCGAGCACGTCGCGCCCCGCCAAAACTGCCGGGATCGCCCTGGATTGAATAGGAGTCGGCGTGTCGTAGCCCTTTTCAGCCACGGCGCGCAAAAGCTCGGGCTTGAGCCCGAAATCAGCAAATGACATCTGACAATAACCTCTGAAGTTGACTCGCACGGCAGCGCAATGCGCTGTGACGGTCAAAAGCGAGGCTGTGGAAAAAATCGAAGTGCGTCGGGAGGGACAGACTGCGAGTGAAGGGGGCGTTGACCGCGCGACCCTGTTTCAGCGCCGCGCACTCTACAGAGTTTAAGCCCCTGCGTCCAACCTGCCCGAACCCCGGCGCGCCCGGCTACCCGGTCCGAGCAGCGCGCTGCCGCTCAGTGTCAAGCGCTTGACAGATATCCCCAGGCCTCGCCGCTAGCCTCCCTGCAACACCGTAGGAGCTTCCAGTCTCCTGCGGATGAGCCGAGGAGGCCCGATGAGCGATGCGCGGCAACTGACCCGATTCGAACGGCTCCTGTCGCTGTTCACCAAGGTGCAGCCGGGAGAAGGGCGTTGCATCGCGGCGCTGTGCTCGCAGGCCTTTACGCTCATGGTGGCCTACTACCTGATCCGTCCGGTCCGCGAAGCGCTGATCCTCACCGAAGGAAACGCCGAACTGCGTAGCTATGCTATCGGCGTACAGGCGCTGCTGCTCATCCTGATCATCCCGGTGTACGGCGTGCTGATCCGCCATGTGGATACCAGCCGGGTGTTCCAGCGCATCAACGCATTCTTTGCGCTCAACCTGGTCATATTTTTCCTGCTCGGCCAGGCGGGCTTGCGCTTCGGATTCGTGTTCTTCGTCTGGGCCAGCATGTTCGGCGTCATGACGGTGACTCAGTTCTGGGCTTTCGCCACGGACCTGTTCAATGTGAAGAGCGGGCAGCGGCTCTTCGGCGTCATCGCCGTCGGCGTGTCCGGTGGCGCGTGGATCGGTTCGCGCCTGGCATCGGCCAGCTTCGAAACCTTCGGACCCTACGGCCTCATGCTAGCCTCCGCGGCGATTCTGGTCGGAGCAATCTACTTGAGCGGGTGGGCGCGCTCGAGCGTGCCGGCGCCGTCACAAAGTACGCCGCCTGCCGACGAACAGCTCGCCGGCCGAGCGCGAGACTGCGCCGGGCGCTGGCTGGGCGGGTTCGCCATGATCGGTCGCAGCCGCTATCTCGTCGGCATTGCCGCGCTCGTCGTGCTGCTCAACTGGATCACGTCCACTGGTGAATTCGTGCTGTCCGACTGGCTCACCCAGACCGCACGCGAGGAAGCGCCCGCCTCCCCTGCGACCTACATCGGCCAGTTCATGGGCAGCTACTACGCCTCCATCACCCTCGTCGGGTTCCTGATCCAACTTCTGCTGGTGTCGCGAATCATCATGAAGGCGGGCCTCGCACGAGCGCTCATGGTCACGCCCATCGCGTTTCTCGCCGGCTACCTGCTGATCGGGATCGTCCCGGTATTCGCGCTCCTGCAGTCGGTGCTGATCGTGCAACGGAGCCTCGACTACTCGCTGCTCAACACCAGCCGCTGCGCGTTGCTGCTCCCGGCGAGTCGCGAAGTGAAGTATCAGGCGAAAACAGCGATCGATACGTTTTTCTACAGGCTCGGCGACCTGTTGTCGACGCTCTCGGTTTTCGTCGGCCTGAGAGTCTTCGACGACGCGCGTGCTCAGTTCATCTGGCTGATCGTGGTCTTAAGCGCCACCATGACGCTCGTGGCATGGCTCATCGGGCGCGAGTACTCGCAAAGGTTCGCCGCGGAGCGCGAAGCGTCAGTGGGCCGCGCGCTCGTCGGAACCCCTCCGCGCGCTGTAGTCCTTCAGCAGTAGGTCGCGTCGCTTGAGCAGCGCATCGATCTGGCGCGCGTGCAGATAAGGACCGAGCGCCTCTTTAAGCATTTCCCGATTGAGGGTGGCCAGCCTCGCGGCGAGCGCCGGCGGCACCTGGACCTCACCGCGATACAAAAGAACCGGATTCTTCAGATACGTGGGGAATGCGCGCGAGTGGTCGATGAGCACGAGCGTCCAGTCCTGCGTAAAGAGCGCGTTCTCCTGCGTGCGGTCGGTGTTGTGGATCAGGACATCGAAGACGTTCATCAGGTTGTACTGCGGCCCGGCGTCACACCAGCCCCCAGGCTGCAGCTTCTGCTCCAGCATCTTGCGCACGTTGATCGAATCATCGATCCAGAACTGCAGGATTCCCCGGCGGCTCTTGATGGTCCGTGGGACGGTTACGGGCACCATGTCGAGCCCGAGGAGACGATCGAGCTGGTAAGCTGCCAACTCATACTCGAACCGATCGGACTCGTTCATCGCTCGCGAACGATCGCGAACGCCGAAGTCGGTGGAGAGCTGCTTGAAAACGGCGCGCAGCTCCACGCCGTCCTTGCGCAGAGTGACGCGTTGCGGATCGGTGATGCCGGTGTCGAGGTCCTCGATGCCGATGACTTCGGCCTGCTGGAGCCACTGCTCGAGCGCATCGTCGTCGAGATCTGCGGGGCGTGCACCGACGGCCCGCGGGAGCACTTCAGGCTGTAAGTGCTGTCCGGGACGATCCGCGTAAGCAATCGTCCACCGGCCATCCTCAAAAACGAGCGCTGCGGGTGAGCCCTTGTACACGGACCGCAGCATGCCCGTATCGAGCAGAATGACCCGCCCATCGAACCGGCTCAGCACCTTGCCGGTCGGAGATACCGTATGCCCGGCAACCACGCGGGAGACGCCAAGTTTCGTGAGCGCGGCATCCAGATTTTCGGCTTCGGTGTACGGATAGCACAAGGCCTGGCCGCGAAACCAGGTCGGGCCCTTCGGCGTGAAGATCTGCGCGTCCTGCATCGCGAGTAATGTTTTCGACTGTGGCTCAGCGCCTCTGCTGGCAACGACCTCCGGTCGCTCGAGGAAACCGACGGGTCGGGAGAGGTGCAACTCCGTCTCGATCGCCGACCACGTCCGCAGGTAATCCGCGAGCTCCGAGTGCAGCGTCTGATTGGTGGCGTCGAGGCCGAGCTTCGCGACCATTTCCGGGAGCCCGGCATGCACGAGCGCCGTATCGTTGATGGTGAGCAGGAAGGGCTTCGTCAGCAGCCATGCGCCGTACTGACCCTCCGGCGAAAACGCCCGGCGGTGCGCGAAGTAGCCGGCCGGAAACCTGGAGTCGAATTCGGCCCGCACGGCATTGGGCTCCTGCGCCAGAACGAGCTGCCACGCTTCCTCGCGAAGCCCGGCGTCCTCTTTCCCGGCGAACGCCGCGAACTCGGCGGCCGACACGTAACGCAGATCGCCGACAATGTTCATGACCTCGTGATTGCCGAGCAGCACGTGCACAGCTCCACCGGCTTCCCGCGCCTCGAGCTCCAGACGCATCAGAAGGTCGAGCACCTTGCGCGAATCCGGCCCGCGGTCGAGCAAGTCGCCCAGGCTGACGAGGTGAGTCTCGCCGCCTCGCCAACGCAGCGATTCATCGATGATCCCTGTTTCGCGCAGCACAGAAAGCAGTTCCTCATTGGCGCCGTGCACATCGGCAAACACGACCACGCGACGAACGTTTTCGAATTGAAATGCCGAGTCCGCCCAAGCTGCCGAACCGAGCAGCAGCAACGCGAGGGTGACGATCAGGCCATTGCGCAAGGCAACCGTATGACGACTCCAAGGGCGTATCGATTCAAGTCCACGCATGAGGCGTATCATCACTCATTCTCGTTGGGCGCACGATACAGAGACGCCGTATGACGACGTTGGCAGGGAAAATCATGCTCCAGCGCAGCCCGCTGTTTCGCGGCCTGCCGGCCCCCGCGCTCCAACGCATCGCGGAGCTGGCGGTACAGCGCGGCTATCGCAGTGGAGAAGTGGTCTTCAGCCAGGGCGATCCCGGAGATGCCCTTTATGCCGTAGTCACTGGCAAGGTTCGCATCAGTGCCGGAGCGGCCGACGGCCGTGAAATCTTTCTCAACATCATGGAGCCGGGGGATACCTTCGGCGAAATCGCCTTGCTGGACGGCGGGACGAGAACCGCGTCCGCAACCGCGACGATTCCATCCGATCTGGTCTCGATCCGGCGCGAACATTTTCTCGGCGTTCTGGAGCGCGAACCGCGGGTCGCCCTCGAGCTTCTCCGCCTCTGCGGCGAGCGACTGCGCTGGACGAGCGGCCTCGTGGAAGATGCGGCGCTTCTCGATGCTCCCGCGCGCCTTGCGAAACGCCTGTTGAGCCTCGGGCAGCTGCACGGACAGCGAACCGGCAACGGCGTCACGCTGCGCATTTCGCAGGAAGAGCTCGCCAGCTTTCTCGGCCTGTCGCGGCAGATCGTGAATCAGCATCTGCAGGGCTGGAAGGGCCGGGGCTGGGTCGATCTCGGACGCGGGTCGGTCACCGTGCGCAATGAAGCCGCACTCAAGAGCGCCGCCCAGGAGAGCTGATTCGAGTTGCCAGCGGATCTCCCGTCGCGGCGATCTGCCGCGCCGAGCGCCTGGATTATGTCAGCTTCGCGCCTGTGTCAGGTTGATGACAGAACGCCGGCGCGCATTCGATCAAGATCGCTCCCGGATCGAAACACAACCCGAGGAGCACGATCATGAGAAGCGAAATATCCCCACGAACCAGGTCCTTCCTGTCTGGCTTGGCGGCAATTGCGATGACCACGGTCATCGCCGCGACGCTGGTTGAGTCAGTCAAACCGGTACTCATGCTGAGCAGCGGGAGTTCCACGCCAGTCAGCGTGGCTGCTCTCGATAGCCGCGGCGCGGCGACTTTCGCCTGAATGGTTTGACGCCCGCGCAGTCGCGGCGCGATCATGCCCGGGCAAGAAAAACTACGAGGAGGCTGCCGATGGAGATCTTTAAGGCAGTTGAATCTGCGCGGATCGCCTGCACCATCGCTGCCGCACTGACCTGTGCGTCGGCGAGCTGGGCGGGCGCGCAGGACGACGGGCACCGCCATCCGCCGGTTCGCATCAGCATCGATGCGCCGGATGCGGGACACTTCCAGGGACTGACCACCAACACCGGCTGGTCGCTCGCGTTGCGCATCGAAACTCCCGATTCGGTTGCCATAGTGGAGACCCCCGAGGAACCTACGCAGCCGGTCGGTCGGCGCGAGGCGATCGTGCTCACCGATCCGGATGGCTGCCTCGACATGCGCCACTTTCCGATCATCAATGCCGGGAGCCCGTACGAAGACTGCGCCGGCCCCGACGAGACCTTCCTCGAGTTCACGACGGAGCGATTCGATACGTTCGATCTGGCCGACTCCAACACCGGCAATTTCCAGGTGCGTGAACGGCTCGTCGACGAAGCATTCGTCAGCGGTGCACTTCTCAACAAACCGTATCTGCGCAACACGGCCGGCAATATCGTCGCCGTACCCCGACCACAGACCGGCGGCACGCTGCTGGACGGTTTTGGATTCGGGCCCGATGACGACTTGGTAGGACTGGTAGTGATGTCCAACAAGGGCGCCGCACGTGTTTTCGACGAGAACTTCGATCGAGTGACTCGCGTGATTCGCAACATGGGTGGATTCATCAATACCGTTTCCCAGGAGCTGCGTACGAAACGCGGTGGATCCGCTCTTGTGGCATCGATGCAGGTGGTGGCCGGCATGTTCGAACCGATCGCCCTGTTCGATCTGGATGTCGATGCTGACGGCGTCGATTACCTGCGCCGGCTCGAGAGTGGTCCTGTCGAGGCATTCCAGTTCATCGCGCCACCGAAGAACAACGACGAGGTGCTGCTCGACATCACTTCGTCCTACTCGCCATTCCTGCTCGATCTGCGGGTCGTCATCGTCGAGGGTGTCGCGCCGACATTCATCGAGGACATGAACCATGACGGGCGCTATACCGCCGCCGATCTGCAGAAAATGGGATTCCGCGTGCTGTCGAACGAGGCAAGGCTCAAGCTCGTCGTGGAATTCGACCTGGCCGTCACCGAGACGATTATCGGGCGCACCTGTCCGCCGCCGTCGCTGATCTATCGCGACCTCGATGGCAACGGGCGCGACGGTGCCATCAATTGCTCGGGCTCGGGCGGCGCGGCGCGCATACGGCGTGTGCCGCTTTGATGCGGTCACGCCTCGCCTGATCTCGATCGCACGATTCCAGCGAGACTCTCGGCGCGCGCACGATCCGCTTGAGCGGGGTCGGCACCTTTCCAGCGTGTGAGGAAATCCCGGGCACGCGCCGCTGCCGCCGCTTTCTGACCCATCGCAGCGAGGATCTCTGCTTCGAGCAGCAGTGCACGCGAGCGATCGAGCTCGAGGTCGAGCCGGATGTCGCCGGGATCCCGCTCTGCCGCCGCAGCGCGCGCCATCTCGAGCGCTCCTGCGAGTTTCCCCTCCGCGAGCAATGCCCGCGCGAGTCCAAGCTTGTAAATCGCGTACTGGTACCCCGGCAGTGCCAATACGCGAGTGAGCGCCACTGCTGCCTCGGGCGCGTTCCCCGAGAGCAGGTCGGCCATCGCTTCAAGGTAAGCGGCTGCTTTCGCGGCGGCTTCCTGAACCACGACGGCGTCGTGAGGGCTGTCTTGCGGCGGCTTCTGATTACGGATGTCGGCCGCAACCGCGCGAGCTCCCGCTGAATCGCCGCGCATCAGGAGCACCGAACCGCGGGCGAACAAGTAGCGCGTCGGAACGCCCGGCGAGCGATCGACGGCGAGCCCGATCAGCTTGCCGGCCTCTGCGAAGCGTCCGAGCTCGGCTTGAGCGGCGCCTCGCTCGGCCAGCGCCATCGCCTCGCGTATGTATTCCTTCCGGATGAGCGGCTCCAGTTCCTGCAACGGCTGCAAGGAATCGGCGAAGCGCCCTTGACCGCGCAACAACGCACTCAGATCGAACGCCGCATCTATTCTGCTGCCGGCAGGAACCTCCGAATCGGCAGCTAGAGTGCGCAGCAGACGCTCGGCGTCATCCCAGACTTCGCGCAGCACTTGTGTCCGCGCCAGCGCCAGACGGGCCGGAACGAATCCGGGTTCGAGCTCGAGCGCGTGCGTGAAATGATCGGCCGCCGCGGCCAGATTGTCAGTTAGTTGGTCGAGCTGGCCGAGGGTCGTGAATCCGAACGGATCGCGCGGCTTGAACTTGAGGTATTCATCGAGCGCTTGGCGAGCAAGGTCGTACTCGCCGAGTCGCAGATAGGTCTCGCCCAGATAGCTCCACACGTAGTCATTCTGCGGCTCCTGCTCGAGAAGCCGTTTGAGCTCTAAGACCGCTGCGTCGTCCTCGAACGCCAGATCGTGTGACAGCGCGAGCAGCCATCGCGCCTCGACGTCAAACGGGAACTCCTCGAGCATGGCTTTGTAGATCGCCTTCGCCCGCCCCGTATCGCGAGCGAACATGGCGCGTGCGCCGTCGACGTAGAATCGTTCGCGGCGTGTGAGCGGCGCGTCGCCTGGAATCCCGTCAAGGGTGGCAAGCCCAGCCTCCGTATCCCCGCTGGCCACCTCCACGTGAGCCAGACGATAGCGCGCCATGTAAAAGTCCGGGGCAAGCTTGAGCGCCGAGCGAAACGCGCGTTCCGCCGAGCGATAGTCGAATCGCAGAAAGTAGCCGATGCCCCCGAGATACGCCTCGTACGCGGCCATGTTGTTGACCGCGAAATCGGCGGAAAAGCTTGCGACGTTCTCGGTGTGCGGAACTCCCAGTCCGCGCTTGGCCATCAACACCAGCGGGGATGCTTCGCCGAGCAGAGTCTGTGCGCTCAACTTGTCAGCCCCGTGCGACCCAATCTCCACGCCACTATCGACGTCCGACAGCCGCGCCGTCAGCAGAAGGCCTTCCGGTACCGCCAGGAATTCACCGGTGACCACGTATTCGATGCCGGCGCGTGCAGCCGAGGTGAGCACGTCGGCGCCGATGGCGGTTCCGCTTTCGTGGTTGCGCAGGACGGCCTGCCAGCGGGTCGGTGAGACGACGATGAGATGACTCGATTCGGCGAGCCCATCGCGGACGAGACTCGCGACGCCCTCGCTCAGCCAGTCGAGCTTCGAGTCGCCGGTCAGGTTCTGGAGCGCGGCGACAGCGACGACTGGTTGAGCTTTCTGGGCAGGTCGCGTAATCGCCGCTTGCGCCCTCTGATCAAAGTATCCGATCCAGGCTGACCAGACGATCGTGCAACACAGGACCGTGACGATCGACGCGGTGGCGTATCCGATCCACGGAGCAGTGCGATGTCGCCGATCGGACTGCCAGACAACGGCCATCGCCGGGACTAAGGCGGCGGCGAGCAACGTGATCAATGCGGGCACCAGCCACGCCGCCGCGGCTGTCGCGTCGACGATGCGGGAGAGAACCGACACGAGCAGGCCCGAGCCCAGAACGTAGACCGCACCGGCGATGACCACCCGGCGACGCAGTAGCGCCGCAATCCGTTGGCCGAGCGTCGCGGCTACCGGCGCTGAGACTTCGTAGACCCGGACGGGCTCGGTGATGTTCTTGACCTGGCGCGCCCCGACGAAGCTGAAGTTCGCGTCAAGCTTGTTCCTGACCTGCTCGTGTACGGCCCCAGAGATCAGCACGCCACCGGGCGTGGCCAAGGATTGCAGTCGCGCAGCGACGTTCACGCCGTCGCCAAACAGCGCGCCGTTCTCCTCGATGACGTCGCCTAGATTCACTCCGATGCGCAGATGCATGCGCCGCTCGCCGGGTAGCGGTGCGTTTTCCCCAGCGATGGACAGTTGAATCGCCTGCGCGCAGCGCACGGCATTGACAGCGCTCGGGAACTCCGCCATCAAACTGTCGCCGACGCTGCCGAATTCGCGGCCGCCGTACTCGGCGACCAGGCGATCGAAGATTGAACGGCGCAGCTTGAGTGCCGTGAGTGTGGACTCCTCGTCCACGCCCATGAGCCGGCTGTAGTTCACTACGTCGGCAGCGAGAATCGCGGCGATTTTTCGCTCGTGCCCGTGCATCGCACCTGTCCCACCCGGCTTCCCGAGTGTAGCCCAGGGGCGACGCACGGCGCATGGCCGCGGGTGAAGCGCCGTCGATCGAAGAGAAACTACGTCGGCGGCGGATGCATCAGGCTTGCGTTCCGGTACTACTCCTCGCCCGCCTCATCCCGAAGAGGGTGCCAGCTGCGAATGCGAGGGCTGCCACCCCTACAAACAGAACGGCGGTTCCGTAAACGTCAAAAAAGTTCGAGCGCTCGATGATGATGATCGGATCCTCGGGTTCA
Source organism: Steroidobacteraceae bacterium (assembly GCA_036515135.1). GTDB lineage: Bacteria > Pseudomonadota > Gammaproteobacteria > Steroidobacterales > Steroidobacteraceae > DATBVX01. Next base: position 18,475 of record DATBVX010000299.1, on the reverse strand, counting down.
GACCCGGCAATCGTGGCCGTGTACTTGAACGTCTCACCCCGATAGTCCGAGCAGATCGAGAAAGCCTTTTTCTGCTCCGCCGGAGTCACCGTGAAGGTCTCAATCTTCTGAGCGCCCTTGCAGAGCGCGATTCCCGCGTCGGGTTCGCCTTCGATGGAAACCTCCAGCGAGTTACCAGGATGCTGGTTGTGGAAAACGATCTTGTCGTTGTCTCTTGGCTTCCCGAACTTCGATACCGTCTTGCCACCGTTATCGTTCACGTAGATGTGAAGTCTAGCCACGGTCGCGCTCCCCTGGTTCCTAAGGTTTCATTCTTCTTCAGAGGATTCGTCGAATATCCGACATCCCCAGCAGCTCGCGCCCCAAATTCCCCGGGTGATCCCGGAAGGCAGAATCTATTTCTCGATGATGATGATCGGATCCTCGGCGGTAAAGTCGTCGATCTGGGCCGTGTACTTGAGTTCCGTGCCCGACTTTACATCCGAACAGACCTTGAAACTCTTCTCATTCCCTGCAGCCACGGTGAAGGTGCGGGCGCTAAATGGATCATCGTTGATGTCGCAGAGCACATCGGTCCTGTCGATGGTGACCCTGAGCAGGCCGGCCGATTCGTTGTGGAAAACGACCTTCTCGTTGTCCTTTGCTTTCCCGATCCTCGTGAGCGTCTTGTTGTCCTTCAGAATGATACGGAGATCTAGTTTAGCCATGGCGTACTCCCCCGTTTTCAGAGCATCTTGCGTATTTCCCCCAACTCCGGCGCCGCCCGCATCAGATTCTCGGCGAATCCCAATTCTCGCGCGCGTCTTGCGTGCGCCAGCGCCGTCGACTTCTCACCGAGGCCAAGCTCGGCAAGCGCGACGTAGTAGTGCACGTAAACGTCACCATCCCCTTCGGACAGCGCTATCGCTATGGATCGCCGGGCTCGGTTCTTCTCGCCGAGTCGTGTCGCATAATACGCCGCCTGCGCCTGATTGACCGCATGCTTCGGATTTACGGCCAATTCGCCATCCGCCAGCTCGAGTGCCCGCCGGTAAGCCTGCTTCGCCTCCTCGGGTCTTGAGTCGAAAAGGAGCGCGTCGGCGAGGTTCCCCCACAAGCGGTTATCCGCGGGCGCGAACTCGATCGCCTTGCGATACATCTCCGCCGCCTCGTCATATCGGCCGAGGTAGTAATGCACGGTTCCGGTGTTCGCGTAGCTCGCCCGGCGCGGCTCCAGCGCCAACGAGCGCGCAAAAGCGTCCGCGGCCTTTTCGAAGTTGCCCATGAGAAGGTATGCGCCGCCCAGGTTGCTCAATGCATTGGGGTCGTCGGGAGTGAGTTGGGTGGCCCGCTCGTACGCGGGGACGGCTTCGTCGGCGCGCCCCTGGGAAAAGAGGAAGCTTCCGTATGCGACGTGCGCGGCGGCGTAGCTCGATTGCGTCGCGATCGCACGCTGATACGTACTTTCCGCCTCACCCATTTCCCCACCGGCGGCGAGCGATTCGGCAAGCCCGATCAACACATCAGGGGACTGCGGCGCCAGCGCCAGCGCGCGCCGGTACGATGCCTCCGCCTCGGCCGCATTGCCCGTTGCAAGGCGTAACCTGCCGACCGCCATGTGCACCTCTTGAGCTGTGCTGTCGAGCGCCTCGGCATTGGCGCAAGCCTCCTCGGCAGCCGCGACGTGTGCCGGAACCTTCTCGAGGGTGTAGCGTTCCACGCGCGTCTCACACATGCCGGCCTGCGCGCGGGCGAAATCCGGCTGCTCCTCGAGCGAGCGGGTAAATAGTTGCTCGGCCGCTTCGAGCGTCTTCGCGCTCCTCGGCTTCCGCAGATAGGCAAGACCCTGCAGATAGAAGTCGTAAGCGATCCCAGTGCCGCCACTGGGTCGTGGCCGGGACAGTTCGCTTCGTTCGCCAAACACCAGCTCGAGGGCGGTAATCACCTGGGCGGCGATATCGCTTTCGATGGCAAAGAAATCGGCGGACGGCGGTTCGTATGAATTGGACCAGCGGTTGGAGCCGCTCGCGCCCTCTACCAGCGCAGCAGTGACGATGATGCGATCTGCCTGCCGTTTCACGCTGCCGTCAACCACATAGCGCACGCCGAGCCGGTCGGCGATCTCGCTCACGTCCATGTTCTTGCCCTTGAACGCGAATGCGGACGTCCTCGCCGCGACGCGCAGCTCCGGGATCTTCGTCAGACGATTGGACAGCTCCTCGGAGAGCCCCTCGCCGAGATAGTCGTTGCGTGGATCGCCACTCATGTTCGCAAACGGCAGAACGGCGATCGAATAGGACGTGACCTCGGTATCGTGCGAGGCCAGCATGTCACCCAAACGTTGTGCTGTTCGTGGAAGCAGCAGGCCAAACGCGACCGCGCCGGCCACGACCACGACGCCGCTCGCCGCATGTCGGACGCGTCGAGATGCAACGCGTGCGAAGTATCCCGAGATCCTTCCAGCGATTCCGGCTGGCTCCGCCGGCAGCATCTCGAACGTCCTCACAGGCTCGTCGACGTTCTTGACCTGGCGCATGCCGGCATCGATGAAACGCGCCGGGACCCTGAGATGGACCTGGTCGTAGACCGTACCGGAAATCAGCACGCCACCGGGTTTTGCCAGTGACTGCAGCCGTGCGGCGATATTGACGGCGTCGCCGAACGCGGCGCCATTTTCCTCGATCACATCGCCCAGGTTCACGCCGATGCGCAGCTGCATTCGACGCGCGGGGGGAAGCAATGAATTCTCAGCTTCGATGCGCTGCTGGATCGCCTGCGCACACAGCACCGCGTTCACGGCGCTGGCGAACTCCGCCATCAGGCTGTCGCCGACGCTGCCGAACTCCTGGCCATCGAACTCTTTGGCCAGCTCGTCAAAAATGACTCGACGGACCTTGAGCGCGGCGAGCGCGCCCGTCTCGTCGGCGCCCATCAGTCGACTGTATTCGACGACGTCAGCCGCCAGGATGGCGGCTATTTTCCGGCTGTCCTTGAGCATGGCGCCCCGCACTTCCCAGCCGAGTATAGCTTGGGCTTGGCGCGGGGGCGGTCATGCGTGATCTCCCTCGGCTGGCACGTGCGGCGTGGCGTCTATCGGAATCGCAGGAGGATGATTCCTCTGGAACGCCAGCACCGCCGTGTCGCCGGTTTTCGCAGCACCCTGTCAACCGTTACGCGCGTCGCGAGCGGAAGCTGAGGTGCCGGAATCAACCTGGGCCGTAGTGACCGACTGATTGGCGCGCTGCTGGAGATGTCCGGTGTATGACTCGAAGCTCCACGCAATCAGCGCTGTCAACGTCACGGCGACCGCCGCACAGACCGATGTCTTAAGACCCGAAGAAGTGATGCCATTCATGTTCGTGCTCCTCAGTTGTTTAGCGACTCTGTCTAGCCTTCTCTGCGAGCCGGCTGGTATCTGCCAGCTGCGGGGCTATCGTGCGCGGATTCGCCGAGGCCTTCTGTCAAGGGATTGACACAAACCCGTATGCCAGGCGACGAGCGTCCGGGCACGTAAGGACCCGGGAATTCGCCGCCTTTCGTCGCCAAACGCTATAGTTCGGCTGCCCGTGACATGGGCCCCGTGCGAGTGGTGCGCTCACTTTCAGGAAACGAAGATGCCAACGAGACGCGAGTTGATGTGGTGGACAGCAGCGAGTCTGGGAGTGATGGCGAGCGGAATCTCGCGCGCGGCCGAAAACCGGCCGCCCAAGCCGCTCGACATCCTGTTTCTCGGCGGCACCGGGTTTCTGGGGCCGGTGCAGGTCGAGTACGCGCTGGCGCGCGGTCATCGCGTCACGCTCTTCAATCGAGGCCGCAGCGCCGCCGGGCTCTTCGGCGCTCGTGCCGAGCTGTTGATCGGCAACCGCGACGCGAAAATCGACCAGGGTCTCACCGCACTTGCCGGTGAGCGCCGCTGGGACGTCGTGATCGACAACTCGGGCTACCTCCCACGTCACGTCCGCGATTCGGTTGAGCTTCTCAAGAATCGCGTCGATCGCTATGTCTACGTCTCGACCGTCGCCGTATACGATCCGAGCGGCGCAAATACACTGGATGAATCGTCGCCGTTGAGACGGATGGCCAATCCACAGGACGAGGAGATGTCATGGACGAACTACGGACCGCAGAAGGCCGAGTGCGATCGCATCGTGCAGGAATCGCTTGGGCATTCGGCCACGATCGTTCGCCCCACCTACGTCGTCGGGCCGGGCGATGAGACCGATCGCTTTACCTACTGGGTCGAGCGCATCGCACGCGGCGGCGACGTCCTGGGCCCGTCAGACCCGAAGAACGAGCTGCAGTGGGTCGACGTCCGCGATCTCTGCCCGTGGATGGTGACTCTGTCCGAATACAGTGTGCCGGGCATCTTTAATGCGGCGGGTCCGGCGGCGCCAGTGAGCTGGGAGCAGGTCCTCGAGACGATATCGCCGATGGCAAAGGAGCCGGTAAGACTTCACTGGGCGACCGCTGAAGTTCTCACGCAGCTCGAGATCGACTTGCCACTGGTGTCACCGGGCCGGCCGTCGCGCCATTTCGTCAATGCGGCATCGCAGAAAGCCGGACTGCGCTACCGACCACTCGCCGAGACCGCAACTGCGACGCTCGAGTGGTGGCGCGCGCAACCTGAATCGCGCCGCGCCAAGGCGGAAGGGTGGCCGACTCCAGAGAAGGAACGCGAAGCCATCGAGCGCTTGACCGAGGCCAACGCTTAGCATGAGCGCACACGACGAGACCGTCGTGCTCGAACGCGCGACGCTCGCCAAGGTGACGCGCCGGCTGATTCCGTTCCTGCTGTTGTTGTACGTCGTCGCCTGGCTCGACCGCGTCAACGTCGGGTTCGCCGCGCTGCAGATGAATCGCGACCTGGGCTTCAGCCCGGCGGTATACGGCTTCGGGGCCGGCGTGTTCTTCGTCGGCTACGCACTGTTCGAGATTCCGAGCAATCTCATCCTCGCGCGCGTCGGTGCGCGCCGCTGGATCGCACGGATCATGATCACCTGGGGTCTCGTTTCCGCCTCGATGATGTTCGTGCGCAGCGAGACGACGTTCTACGCCCTGCGCTTCCTGTTGGGAGTTGCGGAAGCGGGCTTCCTTCCCGGCATCATCTATTACCTGACGCACTGGTATCCCGCCGCTGCGCGTGCACGGGCAGTCTCGTGGTTCATGGCGGCGATTCCGCTGTCGATCGTGATCGGTGGCCCACTCACGGGCTTGCTTCTCGAGATGAAAGGAACGCTGGGACTGGCAGGCTGGCAGTGGCTGTTCCTGCTCGAAGGTCTGCCGGCGATGATCCTCGGAGTCGTGGTCCTTTTCTATCTCACCGATACGCCGGAGCAGGCCCGCTGGCTCGACCCCGAGGAAAGGACGTGGCTCAACGCGCGCATCCGGGCGGAGCAAACCCAGGCGAAATCACGCCACGGCGTGGGACTGCGCCAGGCACTCCTTCACCCAACGGTCTGGCAGCTCGCGCTCATCATGTTCGCGTGCCAGTCCGGCAGTTACGGGCTCACGCTGTGGGTGCCGCAGATCCTCAAGGGCCTGTCCGGGCTGAGCGATCTGCACGTAGGCATGATCTCCGCGATTCCCTACGTCTGTGCCGCCATCGGGATGGTGCTGATCGGCATGCATTCGGATCGCACCGGCGAGCGTTTCCTGCACATCGCGATTCCGAGCACCATCGGCGCGATCGGGTTTACGGCGAGCGCCTTCCTGCTGTCGCCGATCCCGGGATTGATCGCACTTACGATTGCCGCGATCGGCGATCTTGGCAGTCGCGGCCCGTTCTGGTCGCTGCCGGGACGCTTTCTAGTCGGCAGCGCCTCCGCCGGCGGGATCGCGCTGATCAACACCATCGGCTCGCTGGGTGGCTTCGTCGGCCCCTATGGGGTGGGACTCGTCAAGAACGCGACTGGCGACTTTACAGGTGGCCTGTTGCTGCTGGCCTTCATGCTCTTCGTGAGTGCGATCGCGACCTTGCATCTGCGCCGCGCCCCGGCGCTCGGCGCCTGATCGCTCAGCCCGTGATCATCCGGATGAGATCTCCGTATGCGCGCGGCTCCGTCAACGCGACAAAGACGAGGCCCGTCAACGCACCACCAAGGTGCGCGTCGTGGTTGATCCGGCCCTTTGAGTGGCGCGCCGAGTAGTACGTGTAGGCGAGGTAACCCACCGCGAACAGCGGCGCCGGGATTGGAAACGGAATTGGAAGAATGAACAGGCTCTGCCCCGGGAAGTAGACGATCGAGGCGAACAGCACTGCCGAGATCGCGCCCGATGCGCCGAGCGACGCGTAGTCCGGATTGTCGCGGTGCTTGAGGTACGTGCCGATATCGCTGCACAGCAAGCCGGCAAAATACAGCAGTACGAACCGCACCGATCCGATGTGGCGTTCGAGCGCAAATGCGAAGAAGTAAAACGTGAGCAGATTGAATATGAGGTGCGGCACGTCCGCATGCACGAATCCACTGGCGATCAGCGTGCCGAACTCCCGGCGCCGCAGCAGATAGTAGGGTCGAAGGAGCGAGCGCTCGATCAGAGCCGGCGCCGTGAACAGGCCGACAAGGCTCGCGATCAACGTGAGACTGAAGATGATCGATGCGCCGGTCAGGAACCCGCTAGGCATGAGTGCCCTTGAAGATCCAAGTCGGGCTCCATTGTCCGACAAAACGGCCACCGGAAGCGAAGCGGCATCGCTTTCGGACCCCTAATAATGTCAAGTCTGAGATAAGTGCGCGGATGTGATGCGGATCGCTCAACCGCCCGCATCATCGCGCGTTTTCAGTCGCAGGACCCCAGGAATGGATGACTTCCGCCATGAAACTGCGACTGCTGATCGTCTGGTGCGTGACTGTGTCGCTCGCAGGCTGCGTTAGTCTCGGAAGCAGCAATTTCCTCGTCACGCCGATCGCAGTGGTTGGCGTGCACTCATTCGCACCCCCTTCGCACACGACCAGGGACACTGACTCCACCGTGTCCCAGTCGACGCTGACGGCAGACGCCAACCGCTGATCACGATGATCCCGCCATTCGCGGCGCAACGCCCAGCGTCGGCCTGACGCTCGCACTGAGTAAAGACTGGGCCACCGCCCCGCGGTAGTGCATGCTTCCGCCTCGGCGTCACGCCAGAACAACTGGCCGCGATTGGGGGGGGCCGACATGCGGACGATGCTCATTGCGACAGGGATTGCGCTGCTCTTCTCTCGTGCCGCCTTTGCCGGAACGCTCGTCGAGGACGTCACCCGGTTCTCACAACGGAATTTCGCGGAGTTCCTGCAGCTGCTCGCGATCGAAAACGTTGCTGCCGACCCGCGCGACATGCAGCGCAACGCCGCCTTTCTCGATGAGTCATTCCGCAAGCGCGGATTCACGACTCAAGTCGTGAACAACCCGGCGGGCCGACCGGCTGTCTTCGCGCAGTTTCCGGACACGAATGCGGGAGTGAAAACGATCCTGTTCTACATCCACTTCGACGGGCAGCCCGTGATCCCAACGGAATGGGCGCAGAAAAGCCCCTTCGACCCCGTCATCAAGAAACGCGATGCCGACGGTCAGTGGAAAGAGGTGAGCCGGGACCAGCTGCTCACCGGGCCCCTGGATCCGGAGCTTCGGGTCTTTGCGCGGTCAGCGTCGGACGACAAGGCCCCGATCATGATGTTGCTGACGGCAATCGATCTTCTCCGCGCGCACAAGAAGTCGCCAGCCATCCACATCAAGGTGATCCTTGACGGGGAAGAGGAGATCAGCTCGCCCAGCCTCGCCGGTATGGTCAAGGCCAACCAGTCGTTGTTTGGTGCCGATGCGCTCGTGATCCTCGACGGACCTGCGCACGACTCCGGCCGACCGACGCTGGCCTTCGGCAATCGCGGCATCGCGCAGGCGACGCTGACGGTGTTCGGCCCCAGGAACCCCGTGCACAGCGGTCACTTCGGCAACTACGTCCCGAATCCGGCCGTGCGGCTCGCTGCGCTACTGGCATCGATGAAGGATGACGAAGGGCGCGTGCTGATTCCGGGCTACTACGACGGCGTCGAGCTCACGTCCGCCGATCGGGAGGTTCTGGCCAGAACGGGCGACGACGAGGTGGCGCTTCGCAAGCGCCTGGGCATTGCGCAGGCAGAAAAGGTCGGCGGCAACTATCGGGAAGCGACGCAGTATCCGTCACTCAATGTGCGCGGCATGGCTTCGGCAGCAGTGGGCGACAAGGCGGCGAACATCGTGCCCAGTGAGGCGATTGCGGAGCTCGACCTGCGCACGACGCCGGAAACCGATGGGCGCCGCCTGTTTGCGCTGGTGAAGCGCCACATCGAGCAGCAGGGCTATCACTTGGTCGATGGAACCCCCACCGACGACGAGCGGGCGCGCTACGACAAGCTCGCGAGTTTCCATCTGGGCGAAGTGCAAGCTGCCACGCGCGCGCCCATGGACTCAGCCGTGGGTCGCTGGGCGCTCGACGCGTTGCAGTCTCCGACCAGCCCCGATCCGCGGGCCGAGCCCGTGCGCATCCGCATGATGGGCGGAACGGTGCCGACCGATGTGCTGGTCGATGCGCTACATCTGCCGTTCGTGCTCGTACCGACGGTCAATGCCGACAACAATCAACACGCACGCGACGAGAACCTGCGCATCGGCCACTTCATCACCGGGACGGAGACGATCTACAGCCTGCTCATGACCCCGTATCCGGAATCAGAGTAGGAGTCCTAAGCCATGCAACTGACCTGGCTTGCTATCGCGATCGTGGCGACAGTCGGCTATCACCTGGTGCTCAAGCTCACACCCGCTGCTGCTAATCCGTTCCTGTCGCTCGCGGTCACGTATGCGATCGTGACCGCCGTGTTCGTCGCACTTTACGCCGTGATGCCCGGCACCGCGTCATTGCGCGAAGCACTGCAGCAGCTCAACTGGACTGCGCTCGGACTCGCGGCGACGATCGTTTTCCTCGATCTGGGATTTCTCATGCTCTATCGCGCGGGTTTCAACGTAAGCCTGGGTCAACTCGTGACTCAATCGGCCGCAGCCTTACTCCTGCTGCTTCTGGGCGTAGCGCTCTTTCGCGAGAAACTTTCGCTCGCGAACGTCGGTGGCATCCTGCTGTGCGTGGTCGGGCTCTGGCTGATCAATCGCCGCTGATCACCACCCATCAGACGTGTGTGGACGGTGGCCAGGGGCGGAATCAAATGACGCGCGTAAGAGAATGACCGGACATGTTACGGAACTCACCATGACCACTCAGCACCTCATCAATCTGCAAGCCGTCAGAAAGATCTTCTACGCCGACGAAATAGAAACCTGGGCGCTGGACAACATTCATCTCAGCATCGATCGGGGTGAATACGTCTCCATCAGCGGGCCTTCGGGGTGTGGCAAGTCCACCCTCCTGTCGGTAATGGGCCTGCTGAACTCCTCGACCGAGGGCAGTTACTTCTTAGATGGCAAGGACGTCACCGGGCTGCCACTGGGCGAGCAGGCGCGCGTGCGCAATCGCGACATCGGTTTCATCTTCCAGGCGTTCAACCTGATCGGCGAGATGACCGCGTTCGAGAACGTGGAGTTGTCGCTGACCTACCGCAGTGAGCTCGGCCGCAAGGAGCGTCGCGCACGAGTCATCCAGGCGCTCGAGAACTTCGACATGGCCCACCGCCAGAAACACTACCCCGCGCAATTGTCGGGCGGTCAGCAACAGCGCGTAGCGATCGCGCGCGCGCTGGTCGGCCAACCCAAAGTGTTGTCGGCGGACGAACCGACCGGTAATCTGGATTCCAGAAACGCGCAGATGGTGATGGATCTGCTGGGGGCGTTGCACAAGCAAGGCGGCACGATCGTGATGGTGACCCACGACCCGCGCTCCGCCGAACAGGCGCAGCGGCAGATTTCGCTGTTTGATAGCAAGGTTGTCGACGACAGGCGCACTCACATGACCACGGCGGCTGCCTGAGCGCAGGAGTTTAGTTCATGGGACTCATCTACAAGATTCTGGGCGTTATCCTTGGGCTCGTGGCAGTTGCGCTGGTGTCGCTCGCGCTCAGCCTGAGCCACAACTCTGCTTGTGGCCCAGCGCCAGTGCTCCCCGACAATGCGGAACTGATGAAAGCCATCGTTTATCGCTGTTACGGCTCACCCGATGTTCTCCAGTTTGAGAATATTGAAAAGCCGATCCCGGCGGACGATGAACTCCTGGTCAAGGTTCACGCGGCTGCCGTCAATCCTCTTGACTGGCACTACATGAGAGGCACGCCGTACATCATGCGCATGGAGTCTGGACTGGGCACACCAAAGACCTCACAACTGGGCGTCGACTTTGCGGGGACGGTCGAAGCGGTTGGCAGCAGCGTCACACGGTTCAAGCCAGGTGATGAAGTATTCGGCGGCAGGACCGGGGCCTTCGCCGAGTATGTGCGTGTTCGCGAAAATCGCGCCGTGGTGCTCAAGCCGGCCAACCTGACGTTCGAACAAGCGGCTTCCGTACCCATAGCGGCAATCACCGCATTGCAGGCGCTGCGCGACAAGGGACGGATCCAGGCGGGGCAGAAGGTCCTGATCAACGGCGCGTCGGGAGGCGTCGGAACGTTCGCTGTGCAGATCGCCAAGTCATTCGGCGCGGAGGTGACCGGCGTTTGCAGCACGAGGAATGTGGAGATGGTCCGGTCGATCGGTGCAGATCACGTCGTTGACTACACCAAGGAGAATTTCACCGAGAGCAAGCAACGTTACGACCTGATAGTGGACATGGTTGGGAATCACTCGTTGTCGGCGAACAGGCGCATCCTGAATCCGAAGGGTAACTACGTCATCGTCGGAGGACCGGACGGTAAGTGGATCGGGCCCTTGGTAGGTCCGATCAAGGCACTCATGCTGTCGCCGTTCGTGAGCCAGGAATTAGGCATGATGCTCGCGGAACTGAACCAGGAGGACCTGACCGTCCTGAGCGATCTCATGCAGGCCGGAAAGGTCACACCGGTCATCGACAGGACTTACCAGCTGAGTGAGGTCGCTGAAGCTATCCGCTATCTGGAGCTAGGGCGCGCTCGCGGAAAAGTAGTCATCACCCTGGAGCGTGACAAGGATCAGTGACCAACGACTTGGGTGCGGCGACGGGCGGAATCGTAGACTCCAGACCTTCTGCCTTTAGCGCTTCCTCCACCTTGGGACGATCTGCGATCCGTCGCAGGTACCTGACGAGGTGCGGATAGGGCGGCACGTCGATTCTCACGCGATGGCACCAGTTGACGACGCTGAAGGTGATGTGCGTTGCGAGGTCGACCTTGATCAACTGCAGTTCGAATCCTGCTTCCCTCGCGACGATGTGAGGAGACAACGAGCTAAGACCAGGAGAGTAGTAAAGCTTCACGGTTGACTCCGAGCGGGCGAGCAGTGACAAGCCGATTCAATAGCCACGCGCCACATCCACTACCGACAGCATCTTCTCGCCCGCCACGTAACGACGCAGGTTCTCGCGCATCAGCAGCCAGCGGTTTTCGGGGTCGATGTCCGCGTCGGAGGCGACGTGCGGCGTAATGATGACGTTCGGCATCTTCCAGAGCGGATGGCCCGCGGGGAGCGGCTCCGGATCGGTGACGTCCAGCCCCGCGCCCGCGATCACCTTGTTCTCCAGCGCCTTGACGAGGTCCGCGGTCACCACTGTGCCGCCGCGTCCCACGTTGATGAAATAGGCGCCCGGTTTCATCGCGCCGAAGACGCGAGCATTGAACATGCCGCGCGTCGCCTCGGTGTACGGCAGGGTGTTCACGACGATGTCGGCCTCATGCACCATGCCGAGCGTGTCGTCCGAGGACCCGACGCGACTCACGAACGGCGGCGCAGGCCGATCGGACGCGCGTGTCGCGATCACATTCATGCCGAGCGCGTTCGCGCGCCGCGCCACTTCGGTACCAATGCCGCCGAGTCCCGCCACGAACAGAGTCTTGTCCTGCAGCGTGAACGCGCGCTCGGGGCCGACGAGCGTCGGCTGCCATTCGCCACGACCCTGTGCCTGCGCATAAGTGTGCAGCCCGCGCGCGAAGGCAAGGGTCATGGCCATCACGTGCTCGGCCATCACAGGACCGGCCACCTTCTGCATGTTAGTGAGCAGCACGTCGCGGCTTCGCACCGCGGGCAAGGACACGCAGCCTTCGACACCGGCGAACCAGAACTGGATCCAGCGAATGTTCTTGCCCGCGTCGAGAATCTCGGCAGTGCAGTAACCGAGCACGACATCCGCATCGCGCGCCAGCGCCTCGGCCTCCGCCGGACTCGCCGTGGATATGAGTTCGACTCCGGGCGCCACTTCCCCAAGCCACGCGAGCCGCTCCGGCGTCGCCTCACGCACCACCACGCGCTCCGGTCTTTTCCAGTGGGGTGACTCGCGAATCGGCTGCGGCGCTTCGATGAGGCCGAGCTCGGTGATCATCCGAGCGGCGCGCGCGTCGACGGCGATGGCCGGGCTGGCAAGCGACAGCAACAGGAGAGGCAAGCCGAGAATTCGCACGCAATCCATCACTTCTCGATCACCGGCGTCCAAGGACAAGCACCGTCACGCCGAGAACAATGGTGACAACCGCGAACCACTCCGGCCCCGTGACGCTCTCGCCGCCCAGCGAAACTCCCAGGAGCATGCCGATCACCGGGTTGACGAAGCTGTTGCTCGTTGCCAGTGCGGGCCTGGTGTTGGACAGCAACACCATGTAGGCGGAAAAGGCGATCAGCGAGCCGAAGACCACGAGATACATCCACGCCGCGGCGGCGAACGGTTGCGGCGGCCAGTGGAATGTCTCTCCTGTCATCTGCGAAAGCACCATCAGGACAACTCCGCCGCCGATCATCTGGCTGGCGAATCCAGAGAAGCCGGCTGCGAGCGGCAGGACGTGCTGACTCAGGACGCTGCCGATCGACCAGCCAAGAGCGGCGATGGTCATTGCAATCAGGCCGGCGGGCGAAGCCGTAAACGCATCGCCGCGGACGAGCAGCATCACTCCTACGATGCCGAGGCCGATGCCGATCACTTCCAGGCGCGATGGCTTGATTCCGAATGGCAGGCTCGCAATCGTGATGAGCGCGGGCACGATGGCGATGAATGCAACCACCAGGCCGGAAGCCACCGTTTGCTCGGCGTACGTCACGCCACCCATGTTGCCGCCGAGCATGACAGCGCCGACGATCGCCGCGTTGCGCCACTGGACGAGCGTCGGCATCTCTTGCCCGCGCCACCACACCCAGAGCAACAGGAGTGTCCCCGCGACGAGGAAGCGCGTGCCCCCCTGGAAGAACGGCGGAAAGCTGACCAGCGCAAACTTGATGACGAGATACGTCGATCCCCACACGAACCACGTCGCCGCGAGACACGCGACGATGAGCGACGAAGCTACCGGTCTCATCGAAAGTTTGCCCCGTTCCTCGGGAATTCCGGGGCGTCGAACTCGGGCGCGGTGGGTTGCCGCCTCTCTGGACCAGCAGCGGGATTGTTCAGGTCGTGAGGCACATTGCTGAGATCGGAGCACTGGACGCCATCGACAGGAACTGCGCCGCGCGTGAGGCGGCCGAGCAGCCATTTGAGGAAGCTGCTCATTCATTCACTCGCGAGCCGGCGAGAGGCCGTAACTCATCGTTGGTCGCAGAGTCAGGATCTCGACGGTCGTCTTCGCAATCAAAGCCGTCACCTTGTCAGGAAGCGCCTGCTCACTCCTTCCATCAAGCCTTTCATTGAGAATGGCCGACAGGCTGGGCCGCGGACGCAGTCGGACATAGCGCGGAGCGGTTCCACCCGCCACCATCCGATACCAGAGTGTCTCGCCCTGCAGTCTTGCTTGGTCCACGCCGAGGGCTGCTTCGAAAGCCTTTTCCGCCCCGGGCACGAGGTCCACGGTCGTGAACTCGAGCCGAGCGGTCGGTTGCGGCTCACCTGTGCCACGCGAGAGCCCCGGCAGGTACTCGTAGAGCCCGTTCCCCAGATACTGGGCGTGTGGCGTGACGTTGGAAATGTTGTCCCGCTCGTCCTCTGCCGGGGCCACCGGGTTGTCCAGGTCGGCGGCCGAGTGCCCAAACGACGCGTAGACGAACCATCGCTGTCGTTCACCCGCCCAGATGTTCCAGCCATACCAGTCCCAAGTGTCCCGAGCCTGCCGGTGCCACTCGAGGTGTCGAATGTATCCGGCTTCGAAGTCGACAGTGTCCCCGTCATGGGGACGCAAGAACGCGATGCGTGCGTACGGACCCCGTTCGTCAGCTACAAGAAGCGCGGGAAACACCGTGCCAACCAGAAGCACGGTGCCAACGATCACAAGCCAACGATGCTTCATGATCTTTCCTCCGATGTCAGGTCGTGCGCGCTGAACGTCGGCCGCATCATGTCGGAGGACGACACGTCGATTTGCGACACAGATCCGCCGAAATCCGCCATCGCGCTCGTTCCGCTTGCGAAACGCTTCGACGCGGCGGCATAGTGAGTCGACGTATGGCCTCCGCGTGCAAGAAACCTGGCTTGCGTCGCCACTCCTCGACCCGCCGGGTCATCGTCGTCGCCGTGCCGCCGGTCGATGAGCTCGATCTGGTTGGTCCCCTCCAGGTGTTCAATTCAGTCAATCGCCTTGCGGGCAGGACCATTTACACGATTGAGGTCGTCACGAACGCGGACCGTCTGACGGTCGAGGGCGAGGGCGGTGTGTTGACCTTCATTGCCCGGCATCACTTCAACAGAGTCGAAGGCGTGTGCGACTCCGTGCTCCTGGTCTGTGGACTGAGCTCGCGATCGGTGCGTGACGCGGCGCTGTCTGCCTGGCTGAAGAAGATGGCGGCCAATGTGCGGCGGCTCGGTGCCGTGTGTGTCGGCGCTTTCCTGCTCGCGGAGGCGGGGCTCCTGAATGGGCGCCGAGCGACCGCGCACTGGAGGTTTGGCCGCGAGATGGCGGCGCGCTATCCCGGCGTGCGCGTCGAGCACGACCCGCTCTGGGTCAAGGACGGGAACATCTACACGTCGGCCGGCATTTCAGCAAGCATCGATCTCGCGCTCGCGTGGGTGGAGGAAGATTGCGGCGCCGCTCTGGCACACGAAGCCGCACGCGAGCTGGTGCTGTTTCTGCGGCGGCCGGGTGGACAGCCGCAAGTGAGCGTCTCGCTCGCCTCACAGGCTTCCGAGATGGCGTCGATCCGTGAGCTGCAGATCTGGATTGCCGAGCATCTCAAGACGAGACTGTCGGTGGGGGACCTCGCGCATCGCATGTCGATGAGCGTTCGAAACTTCGAGCGCGTATTTACTCGTGAGGTCGGCACGACGCCGTCCCAGTACGTGCTGCAGATGCGCGTGGAGGCGGCGCGTAGTCAGCTCGAATGCACGAATGGAGGACTCAAGCACGTGGCCTCGGCTGTTGGATTCGGCAGCGTCGACGTGATGAGGCGCGCGTTCGTCCGACTGTTGGGGCTCACTCCAGGTCGCTATCGTGAGCTCGCCGAGCATCCGATCGGCAACTGACGGCGGGGCGACCGCGTGTCACTCGCGCGAGTGAACGAACAGTCCCTTACTTCCTATCCCAGTACTCGGTGATCGATTTGGCTGTCGGGTTGGTGCTTGTGATTGCGTAGTCGTTGTCGATCCTGAGTACGTTGCCGTCGGCCGAAATCTCTGATTTCGAGGTGCCTATGACTCTGCCCTGATCTTTCGTGATTGAGGTCAAGTGACGATCGTCGATCTTGCGGATCGCCGTCGTTTGGCCACTCGGCTGGCCGTTGATCATTATCGGAACATACTTGCCGTCGAGTTGCGACTGGATGACCTGGAGGGTGCTGTCTGCTTGACCTGGGGCGTGCGATTCATAGAGCCTCCCGATGAAATTGACGGTCGAAAGCTCGCGTCCAATCTCATGTCGGGCATCAGAAGCCAAGTGATATGTCACGCTGGGCAGGCCGCCGTGTTGGATAAGTAAGTGCGAGGAGGGACGATATCGAACGTCTGCGGATATGGCCAGGGGCGGAATCGAACCACCGACATGCGGATCCGAGGTCGCAAGCCGTTGGGCCGCACCACGGCGACTATTCGCTCGAGCGTGGTAGGGGCGGATTGCGCAGCGGGACCGGCGAAGACACGACGAGAGAGCTCGTGGTTGTCCCGTGCAGCAGGAATTCATCCAGCAGCGCTTCGAGCTCGCGGATGTGCGCCGCGACCACCTTCATGATGAAACAGTCCTCACCCGTGACCCGATGGCACTCCACGACTTCCGGCGTGGCCTGCGCCAGTTCGATGATCTTCGGTAGAGCGCCGGGCGTTGGCCGCACGCGCACGTACGCCGTCACCGGAAGTCCGAGGGCCAGCTGATCGATTTCGAGCCATTCCCGCCGTATCACGCCCGCCTCCCTGAGGCGCAGAACTCGCTCGGTCACGGCGGGTGCCGACATGCCGACGCGTCGTGCGAGCTCACGAATCGCGATGCGCGGGTCCGCCGCCAGATGAGCCAGGAGCTTCAGATTGGTCGCATCGAGCAGCGGGCTTGTATTTTGGAAGGCGACCGACCGTTCTTTCTTACGTTTGGTAATAATGTTGGCCTCCTCACCTTGCATTCCATATTCACGAGTGCGCATCTTGCTTAAATAATGCCCGCGTGCTCGGGAAGCTTCAAGACGCGGGTAGCCCTGCCAATCGCTGGCGATTGCAACGCGCCATTGCGCGGGCCGCGCCGCGCAAATTGTTCGACGTCCCCGATCACGTTGCATACCTCAACTGCGCCAACCTGGCGCCGCGGCTGCACTCTGTCACCGCGGCCGGCCACGCCGCAGTCGAGAAGATGGCCTCACCCTGGAGAATCCGCTCCTCCGACTGGTTTCAGGAATCGGCTCAGCTCGGCCGGCTGTTCGCAGGACTCATCGGTGCGCCACCGGCCTCGATAACGCTCGTGCCATCGGTGAGCTATGGGATTGCAGTTGCGGCGCGCAACATTCCAGTCAACGCCGGCGACAACATCGTCGTCGTTGCCCGTGAATATCCCTCCAATTACTACAGTTGGCGGCGGCTTGCGCTCGAGCGTAGCGCGCAGATTCGCACCGCGGCCATTTCGCCGCGCGTAAGCATCACCGACGCGCTCGTATCCGTGATCGATCGAAACACCGCCATCATTGCGGTTCCCAATTGTCATTGGACGGACGGCTTGTTGATCGATCTGCCGCGGATCGGAGAAGCCGCCCGCAAGTCTGGCGCCGCGCTTGTCGTCGATGCGAGCCAGTCGCTGGGCGCATATGCGCTTGACGTTGCCGAGTGTCAGCCGGATTTTCTCGTCTCGGTCGGCTACAAGTGGCTGCTCGGGCCCTATGGCCTGGGCTACCTGTACGTGGCCGACCGCTGGCACGCAAACGGCACGCCGCTCGAGGAATCATGGTTGCACCGCGAGGGCAGCCAGAACTTCTCAACGCTGGTCGACTATACCGATGTCTACAAGACGGGCGCGGAGCGGTTCGGCCAGGGCGAATCGCCGCAGTTCTACTTGCTGCCGATGGCGATTGCGGCTCTCTCGCAAGTTCGCGACTGGACTCCAGCGCACATTCAGGCCCGGCTGCGCGAATGGACGGACGAACTTTCAGTGCGGGCGCGGTCAGTCGGGATGGACTGCCCGGATCCTGAAAGTCGCCTGGGTCACCTGATCGGACTCAAGGCACACAGCGGCTTGCCGGCGGATCTTGCCGCTTCATTGGCGAGGCGCGAGGTCTACGTTGCCGTCCGTGGCAACACTATCCGGGTATCTCCGCACCTGCACAGCCCCGACAGCGACATCGAACGTCTGGTTTCCGCACTTGAGGAGCTCGTGACATGACTGATACACGCACGGGCAACGGCACGACTATAGAGGACGCGCTGCGGGATCTTTACCCACCCATCGAGCCCTACGAAACGGGATTTCATCCCGTCTCGGACGGGCATTGTCTCGCCTATGAACTCTGCGGCAATCCGCACGGTCGTCCCGTCGTGTTCCTGCATGGTGGACCGGGTGCGGGGTGCACGCCGACGCACCGCCGATTCTTCGATCCAGCGGTCTACAAGATCGTGCTCTTCGACCAGCGCGGCGCCGGACGATCGACGCCAGCTGCGAGCGTCGATGCCAACACGACCGCGCATCTGGTCGACGACATCGAGTCCCTGCGACGACATCTGAGGACCGATCGTTGGGCGGTGTTCGGCGGTTCGTGGGGCTCGACGCTCGGTCTTGCCTACGCCGCAGCGCATCCCGAGGCGTGCCGTGCGCTGATCCTGCGCGGCATATGGTTGTGCCGTCCAATTGATCTGCAATGGTGGTTCGATGGAATCCGGCTGGTATATCCCGAGTACTGGCAGGCATTCGTGGCGCGCATCCCGCCTGCTGAACGCCATGACCTCCTGGACGCATACCTGCGGCGACTTCTCGCTCCCGATCCGGCCGTCCATATGCCTGCGGCAATCGCATGGGAGAAATATGAGACGAGCTGCGAACGGTTGATGCCTCCCGACCAGAATGTTTCGTTGCCAGCTGCAAATCCCCTGGCGATG
>DATBVX010000298.1:0-6766 GCA_036515135.1 Steroidobacteraceae bacterium | reverse complement strand
CCCAGATCAGCCAGAGTGCCAGCAGCAGCCAAAGCGTGACATGCAGTCGCGCATCGCCAAAGAAGGCCCCGGCGTCGTACAGCGTGCTTAAGCCCTGGTGTTGATCGTCGAACAGTACCGCCCCGCCCGAACCGAGCGTTTGCGCGACGATGTTCGCGAGCAGGCGTGCGTTGTCCTTTGTCCCCAGTTGTTCGTTGGAGAACAGGCTGGCATAGCCGCTGATCAGGAACTGACCATCCCCGTAGAGGCGAATCCACAGTGCATCCCGCCCATTGACCGCGTCGTGGGCGAGCGAGAGGACGAAATCGTGGAGTGGCGGCACTGCGCGCCATTCGGACGCGTAGTACTCCGACTCGGCCACCACCTCGCGCACGCTCTCGAAATAGGGATGCGAACGATTGGGAACGATCCGATGCAGCGTGGGCTTGGTGAGACGCTTATAGACATCGATCGCCGTCTGCTCGACGGGTTTAGCCCGCGCCGTAAGGTCGGGCTCCGACGGCGGCACCTCGAATCCGACCCCGGCGATCGACTCGATGGCGCCTGGCAAGTCGCCGCCAGCGAGCGGCAACGACCAGTCGGGTGTGTCGGCCAGCGCTGCAAGCGCGAGCACCGTGTTGCCGGAGGCGACCCAGCTCCACAGATTTTCGAGCTCGCGCTGGCGCGCGCCGTAACGATGCGGGAGAGTCGTGATCAGAAGATTCCCGGTGGGCGCGAGGCCCGCCTCATCGTTCTTCAGCCAGTCATAACGCCGGCGAACGCTTTCGACGCGCACCCCGGTCGACTTGAGCCAGCGCAGCGCGGCGAGATAACCGTTGCTGCCGCGCTCTTCCGTCGTGGGCTTCGAAATCTCCTCGGTCACGGGTTGCGGCGAGGAAAAGAAGATCGCATAGAAAAGCGCCAGCGCACCGACGGCGCAAAGCAAGGTGATCAGCCGTTCCTTCATGCCGGCGACGTCCCTGCTGAAACGGCGATCGAGTCGAGGAGATGGCGAGCTTCGCCGACCACCTCATCGATCTCGCTGCGGGCCGGAAGAGTCGCGGCGTAACGAACGCGTTCCGCGCATCGAACCAGCCGCCCGAACGCCATGCGCTGCGAGCTGTCGTCCAGTGTGACTCGGGCAGCGAGCTCGCGATGCGTAGTGCTGGAATCGACGGCGCGGTCTTCGCGCCTCGCGAGCGCCGCCAGCAATAGCGCGAGCAGCATGGATGGCCGATTCAAGGGATCACTGCTCTCGATATCGGCCAGCGTATGCTCGCCCGCCGCGCGCGCTGCCCCTTGCGGTCCCATGGACCGCGCGTGACGTTGCGAGCGAGCACCGAACACGCCGGCCGCTCTGAGCTCGTTGATCACGATCCAGACTGCCGACAGGATGACGAGCCCGAAGAGGACGTAGCCTGTGACCCGAAGAGCCGTTTCGTGACGGCTGAGCTCATCGAGCCACTTGAACAGCCAGGTCGGAGGCTCTTCGGCATCGGGTTTGAAGCGACTGCGCAGCCACTGGAGCAATCGATCCCACCACGTCACCTGGCTCGCGCGCCGATCGTCCTCGAGACTCTCCAGCACCCCGGCCACGCCGCTGGTGTCGAGCGTGCGCGCTTCACGAGTTGTGGACGCGAGCTCAGCGTGATCGCGCAGCTCCGCGAGACTTCCGGTCGACAGCTGCGGGTTCCACCATTCCTCGGGAAACCAGGCCGCGTAGGGGCTGTGCTCGAGAATCGTCTTGAGTTCCGGACATTGCGTCTCGATGTCCTCCACTCCCGGCGCCGCTTTCTGCCCGCTCGCCTCAAGCTTGGCAAGACAGGCGTCGATTGCTTCGATGGCCGGGTCCTGCGCCATCGCGACGGCGCAGGACAGGAGCCCAAGAAGCGCAGACCAGCGCAGCGCCGTCGAATGCAATCTACACAGCCTCGGCGCGCGCCGAGAGATCGCCGCCTTCCCTGCGCAGCTTCAGGTCCCAATAGATGTTGAGGATCAAAGAGACGAAGTAAGGCGAAATCAAGATGCCGGCCAGCGCGAGCACGATGAACAGCGAAACGACTGCGACAACCGCGGCTTCTCCACCGGCAAGAAATGGCGCAACCGCCGCCGCAATGAGGCCCAGGATCATGTAGAGGACGAAAATGATGATGCCGCCGACGGTGAGGATCGCGGCAGTGCGCCACCAGTTGCCCCATACCAGCTTATGACTCGAGGTCAGAGAGTCGATCGGCCCCTTGTCCTCGAGCAGCAGAATGGGCATTGCCAGCACGAGGCTGACGATCAGGATCAGGCCGGGGACGATCAAGAGAATGAATCCGACCATCAAGGCCAGCATGTTCAGGATGATGAGTGCGATCAGCAGCGGCAGCTTGCGCAGTGCGCTCTGCAAGGCACCGGCGCCAGTCGAGCCGTCAGCAATTGAATCGATGCGCAGGTAGATTGCCGCGTAGAACAATACGCTCGCGAGCAATCCGACAGCGTACAGCGTCCAGTACATCGCGTCTTGTGGCGCCGTCACGGCTTCCGCGAGCGAGTCGCCGCGAGTGAACTGATAGACACTCGCGGCATATCCGGAAATTCCGGCGAACAGTGCGAGAATCCACGAGCGGCCAAAGGCCGCGGCGGTCAGTCGGAAAGAGCCATCGAGCACCTGACCGATGCTCTGCGGACTGGTGGGCTTGGCGTACATGCACGGTCTCCCTGGGTTGTCGTTCGATGTTGTCGTCCTATCGGGTCCCTTTGAATGTCGAGCTGAGAGCGTAATCGAGATCTGCGATCAGGTCTTCCACGTCCTCTATGCCTACCGAGAGTCGGATGAGGGCGTCACTGATTCCCAGCGCCTTGCGCTGCTCGGCGGGCACGGAGGCATGCGTCATGATCGCCGGGTGATCGACCAGGCTCTCGACGCCGCCGAGACTCTCGGCAAGGGCAAAGATTTCGACCCGCTCCAGGCAACGCCGCGCGGCCTCGAGTCCACCACGGATGAAGAAGGAGACGATGCCGCTGAAGCCGTTGCGCATCTGCTGGCGCGCGAGGGCATGCTGCGGATGACTCTCGAGCCCCGGGTACAGCACACGCTCCACTTGCGGATGTTTCTCCAGCCAGCGCGCGATGGCCAGCGCGCTCTCACTGCTCTGACGCATACGCAACGGCAGCGTCTTGAGGCCGCGCAAGGCGAGAAAGCTGTCGAACGGACCGCCGATGGCACCGACGGCGTTTTGCAGGAACCCCACGCGCTCGGCGAGCGCGTCATCCTTGACCACGACGATTCCGCCCACCATGTCGGAATGACCGTTCAAGAACTTGGTCGCCGAATGCACAACGATATCGCAGCCCAGTTCGAGCGGTTGCTGGATCCAGGGGGTGGCAAACGTGTTGTCGACCGCGGTGAGCGCGCCGCGATCGCGTGCAAAGCGCGCGATCGCCGCCAGATCGACCAGCCGCAGAGTCGGGTTAGTGGGTGTCTCGATCCAGATGAGTCGCGTGTTCGGACGCATGCCACGCGCCAGCGCTGCGGGATCGTTCAGGTCGACGAACGTCGACTGCAATCCGGCCGAACGCTGGCGTACGCGCTCGAACAGGCGCCGCGTCCCGCCGTAGAGATCCTCCATCGCGAGGATGTGATTGCCGCTGTCGAGGAGTTCCAGCACCGTCGCCGTGGCCGCCATTCCCGATGCGAACGCAAACCCGTGAGTGCCGCCTTCGAGATCGGCGATGCAACGCTCGTAGGCCATGCGCGTGGGATTCTGCGTGCGCGAATACTCGAAACCCCGATGCACCCCCGGGCTCTGCTGCGCATAAGTCGAAGTCGCGTAGATCGGCGGCATCACCGCCCCTGTGGTCGGGTCGGGGGACTGACCGGCGTGAATCGCGCGTGTCGCGAACCCTGTCTTGCGTGGCTGCTTCGGCTTCATGGCACCCTCAGGTCTGCATTTCCCGCCGGAGATAGTTGAGCACATCGGTCCGCGTGATCAGGCCGAGAAACTGCTGGCCATCCGTGACCACCGCATACGGCGCCACTTGAAGGATCGACACGAGATTGCTCATCGGCATTTCTTTCGGAACGCTGATGAAGGCCGTCTGCATCGCCTCGCTGACCGGCGAAGACATGCGATCGGGATGACCGAAGACGAAACGCATGATGTCCTCCTCCGTCAGCACGCCGATGAGACGTTCGCCGTCTAGCACCGGAACTTGCGAGAAACCCGCGTTGCGCAGCCGGTTGTGCGCCGTGGTGAGAATGTCAGTGGGACCCACGGTGACCGTGGCATGCTCGCTGTGGAGTCGCCCGATCAGGTCGCGCAGATCGCCGTGCCGCTTGCGCTGGATGAAGCCCTGGTCCTCCATCCAGAAATCATTGTAGAGCTTGGAGAGGTACTTGTTGCCGGTGTCGCAGGCGAAGGTCAGCACGCGCTTCGCTTGCTTCTGCTCGCGGCAGAATCGCAGCGCGGCGGCCAGCAACGTGCCCGTCGATGAGCCCGCAAGCAGGCCTTCACGTCGGAGCAATTCGCGCGCCGTGGCGAATGACTCGGTGTCCGAGATCGCATACGCGCGCTTGGTGAGCGAGAAGTCGCAGATGCTGGGGATGAAGTCCTCGCCGATGCCCTCGACCAGCCAGGAACCCTTCGGGACGAGCTTGCCGGTGCGCACGTATTCCGCGATCACCGAGCCTTGCGGGTCCGCGACGACGATCTCGACGTGCGGCGCGGTGCGTTTGAAGAAATGAGTCAGCCCCGCGAGGGTGCCGCTGCTGCCGACACCGACCACGATCGCATCGAGCCGTCCCTGCATCTGCTCCCAGATCTCCGGCGCCGTCGTGGTCTCGTGGGCCCGGGGATTGTCTGGGTTCTCGAACTGGTTCAGGTAGTACGCGCCGCGCTCGCGCGCCAACCGCGCGCCGAGGTCCTGGTAGTACTCGGGATGCCCCTTCGAAACATCGGAGCGCGTGAGGATCACTTCTGCGCCCATGGCGCGCAGGTTGAAGATCTTTTCCTGGCTCATCTTGTCGGGCAATACCAGCACCAGCCGGTAGCCTTTCTGCGCCGCGACCAGCGCCACGCCTAGGCCCGTGTTGCCCGCGGTCGCCTCGACCAGCGTGTCGCCCGGCTTGATGTCACCGCGTCGCTCCGCCTCTTCGATCATCGACACGCCGATGCGATCTTTGATCGACCCGGCCGGGTTTATGAGTTCGAGCTTGAGATACAGCTCGCACACGCCGGTATCGAAACGCTTGACGCGCAGGAGCGGTGTGCGGCCAATCATCTCGATCACGCTGGAGTAGACTTGCATCAGGACTTCCGACAGGCTCGCCGCGTGCGGCGAAGCCGAGGTAAAAAAAGATGCGGGATTGTACGTTAACGGCGCGCGGGCGCCCATGAGTGAAGGGCTGGCGACGATTGCGGACGTGCTCGAATCTGCCGTCGATCAGCTGCGGACATCGAGCCCCACGGCCCGGCTCGATGCGGAACTGCTGCTGGCGGGCACCCTCGAACGACCTCGCAGCTTCCTGATTTCACATGCCGGGGAAGCTCTGTCGCCGGAAACCCGCAAGCGCATCGCACACGCCATCGAGCGTCGCCGACAGGGCGATCCCGTGGCCTACATCCTGGGTATCCGGGAGTTCTGGTCGCTCGACTTCGAAGTGAACCCCCACGTCCTCATACCGCGCCCCGAAACGGAGCAGCTGGTCGAGTTCGCGCTCGAAGTGTTGACACCAGACGTTCACACCAAGGTCCTGGACCTCGCGACAGGCAGTGGTGCAGTGGCGCTTGCTATCGCGCACGAACGCCCCAACGCTCGCATCATCGCCACTGACAGCTCGGCCGAGGCGATCGTCGTGGCCTGCCGTAATGCCGAGCGACTCGAGCTCGGAAACGTGAGCTTTTTCGTCGGCGACTTCTATGAACCGGTCGGCGCGATGCATTTTGATCTCATCGTGTCCAATCCACCGTACGTCGCGGCGAATGACCCCGCTCTTGCGAGTCCCGAGTTGCGGGCGGAACCCCGCGGCGCGCTCGTTCCGGGGCCCAGCGGTCTCGAGGCAATCGAACGCATCGTGGCACGGGCCGGGGAACATCTGCGTCCCGGCGGCTGGCTCGCACTCGAGCATGGCAGCCGGCAGGCACAGGCGGTCAGCGCCCTGTTCTTGCAGGCCGGTTTGAGTAGCATACGCACCCTCAAAGACCTCGCCGGACACGACCGAGTTACCGGCGCCAGGTTTGGCTCATCTGGCTTGTTGCAAACGCCCTGATCGCTGTTAACTTTGGCGGGCAATGTTGCAATAAGCCACAAAAGCCCAACCTGGCACCTCACCTATGAATCCAACGGTTCATTTCAAGACTTCGCATGGCGAGTTCACCATCGAGCTGTATCAGAAGGAAGCACCGGTCACGGTGGAGAATTTCCTGCGCTACGTCAGCGACGGCTACTTCGACGGCACGATCTTTCACCGCGTGATCCCGGGTTTCATGATCCAGGGCGGCGGGCTCACCGCCGAGTTCGATGCCAAGGAGACCCGCGCGCCAATCAAGAATGAGGCGGGGAACGGGCTCAAGAACACCCGCGGGACGCTATCGATGGCGCGGACCAACCAGGTGGACAGTGCCACCTCGCAGTTCTTCGTGAATCTCAAGGACAACGGCTTTCTCGATCACACCTCCGCGAGCTTCGGCTACGCGGTCTTCGGCCGCGTCACCGACGGCATGGGCGTGATCGATCGCATCGCCAAGGTCAAGACCGGCCGGCGCAAGGGTCACGACGATGCGCCCCTCGAGACGGTCGCGAT
>DATBVX010000297.1:0-2878 GCA_036515135.1 Steroidobacteraceae bacterium | reverse complement strand
ATGCGCGAGCTCGACATGGAAGTGCCCGAGACGACCGATCCCAAGGCGCTCGACTCACTCGTGTTCGAGGCCCGGCTCAATGCGACCAAGAAGAGCGTGTTGCTGGAGGATCTCAAGCTCACGCTCGATGACTCGAAGATGACCGGGCGCGCCGGCATCGAGGACTTCGACTCGATGGCCATCCGTTTCGATCTCACCGTCGATCAGCTCGACCTCGATCGCTACCAGGAACCCGAGGACAAGAAAAAGCCGGATGAGAAGCCGATCGAACTACCCGTGAAGGAGCTCGAGTCGCTCAACGCCAGGGGCACCCTTGCAGTCGGCTCATTGACGCTCGCCGGGATCAAGATGAGCGCGGTCAAGCTCACGGTCGATGCGAAAGATGGTCTGGTGCGCGTCAATCCGTCGCAGGCCAAGCTCTACGGCGGCGCACACCGGGGCAACTTCACTCTCGACACGCGTGGGAAAGTTGCCCGAATGTCACTCGAGGAGCAGCTGAGCGGCGTCGACTTCGCGGGGCTGTTCGGCGACCTGTTCGATAGCAAGCGCTTGAGCGGCCGCGGCAGCGCCAATGCCGTGCTCGCGGCTCGCGGCAACACGACCGACGCGATGACTCGCTCGCTCGATGGCCGCGTCGATTTCCAGGTCGCCGACGGCGCGGTGGAAGGCACTGACCTGTGGTATGAGCTACGCCGTGCGCGGGCACTGTGGAAGCGCGAATCGCCGCCGACCGAAGCCAGCACCGGGCGCACCGCGTTTCGCACGTTGCAGGGGACCGCGGCGATCAACAAGGGAGTGCTGGAAAACCGCGATCTCCTCGTCGACATGGACTATCTCAAGGTCAACGGCGCCGGCACGCTCAATCTGGATTCGCAGGCGCTCGACTACAAGCTTCAGGCTCAGCTCTACCGTATTCCTCCCGAAGGGGCGGGCGCGGAAATGCAGGACATGAAGGCCGCGGAAATCCCCGTGCGCCTCAGTGGCACGCTGGCGGACATGAAGGTGCGTCCGGACTACGAGGCCTACGCCAAGTCGCAGGCCAAGCAGCAGGTCGAGGACAAGAAGCAGGAGCTCAGCGACAAGCTCAAGGACAAGCTCAACCAGTGGCTCGGCGGCAAAAAGGACTGATCGCCGGCGCCTTGGCGCTGTTGCTCACGCCGGCGGCGAACGCGCTCGAGGTCGAACGGCTCGACGTGAGCTTTCAGAAGGATCGCTACGTCGTGGTCTTCGAGGCCCAGCTCAATGCGCCGGCTGATGCGGTGGGCGCGGTTCTCAAGGACTACGTCCAGTATCCGGCGCTCGATTCACGCATCACCGAAAGCCGAATCCTGGGCTCGGATCGCCAGGGCCACGTTCGTCTCTTCACTCGAATGCGGGGTTGCCTCGGAGCGCTATTCTGCCGGTCGATGCAACGAGTCGAGGAGGTGGAGGAGCGTCCCGAGGAGCTCCTCGCGACCGCGGTGCTCGCCGAGAGCGACGTTCGCTTCGGTATCACGCGCTCGCAATGGATGGCGCACGACGGCGGCACCGCACTCGGGTATCGGCTGGAGATCATGCCGAAGTTCTGGATACCGCCGATATTCGGTCGCCGGCTGATGATCAACACGCTGCGTGAAGGCACGCTGAGCATGTTTACGAATGTCGAGAGCGTGGCGCAGCGCACCGGTTTCGCCAGGTGAACGTCGAGGCGAGCCCGGTGAAACGCACTTTTGCTGAGAAAGTGCTGGCGTGGTTCGACCAGCACGGCCGCAAGGACCTGCCGTGGCAGCGCGATCGAACACCCTATCGAGTGTGGGTGTCGGAGATCATGCTGCAACAGACGCAGGTCGCCACGGTGATTCCCTACTTCAAGGCATTCATGCGGCGTTTTCCGGATGTGGCGACGTTGGCGCGATCGTCGATCGATGAGGTGCTCCATCACTGGTCGGGTCTGGGCTACTACGCGCGTGCGCGCCATCTGCATCAGGCCGCGCAGATCGTCGTCGAGCAGCATGGCGGCGAGTTTCCGCTGTCGCTCGAGGCGGCGATGGAATTGCCCGGGATCGGCCGCTCGACGGCGGGCGCGATCCTCGCGCTTGCGCGCGGAAATCGTCATCCAATCCTCGACGGCAACGTCAAACGGGTTCTTGCGCGCTATCTGGCGATCGAAGGATTCCCGGGCGAGCCCGCGGCGAACCGACAGCTGTGGGCTTTCGCGGAAGCGTGTACGCCACACGATCGCGTGGATGACTTTACGCAGGCAATGATGGATCTCGGCGCATCGGTGTGTGCGCGGCGGCGCCCGCTTTGTGCCAGCTGTCCGTTATTCGACGCATGTGCGGCGCGGTTGTCCGGGCGGCAGAGTCAATTGCCCGTGGCGCGGCCTCGCCGCGCGCGCCGCGTGAAGACGACCTGCATGCTGCTCGCGATTCGCAACGGTGGACACGTGTTGCTGGAACAGCGGCCGCCGCACGGCATCTGGGGCGGGCTGTGGGGATTGCCCGAGTTTGCATCGACCGATGCCGCGCGCGAATGGTCCATTCAGGCACTGCGCGCGCGGGAAACGAGCGTGCAGCAGCTCGGCACGCTCCGTCACGCATTCACGCATTTCGATCTCGACATCGAGCCCGTACGCATCGACTGCGACGGCACCTGCGGGGTGATGGAGAGCGGGCGTTTCGTGTGGTACAGCCCGGCTGCACCGCTGCCGATCGGCATCGCGGCGCCGGTAAGGCACCTGATGGAGAAGGTAGTGCTGGCGAGAAATGATTAGCGGCGGGTTGGCGGTTGACGGTTGACGGTTGACGGTTGAAAGTTGACAGTGATGAAGGCGTTCGGCCCTCTTGTCTGCCAACTGCCAACTGCCAACTGCCAACTGCCAACTGTCAACCGCCAACTT
>DATBVX010000296.1:0-2026 GCA_036515135.1 Steroidobacteraceae bacterium | reverse complement strand
TAGCTCGCGCGAGCCGTCAGCTGCAACGGCCTGATAGTTGTTGGGCAGCAGCTCTCGCCGTCGATCTTCGAGGGCTAGTCCCAAAATAAGCGCGTTTGCGGCTCGGCCGACGACGTGAAGCGCGATGCGATCGCTGAGCGGATCTCGACCTTCGGGACGATGTCCGATTGACGTGCCCGCCAGATTCTCGTCGTCGCCTGATCCTCCACGTGCTGATGAGTGTTCAGTGCATCCGGGCCTCTCTATCCCGGTTTCAACGCCGCCTTCAGCAGCGCAGTGGCTCGCGCAACTGGTCGAACCCGCGGAGAAAGACGGCCTGCCACGGATTCCACGCGAGCAACCGAAAGACGAGGCGACGACTCGTGCGCACCACGTGGACGGGAATCAGCATGAACGCCTGAAGAAACGCTTTGAATTCCATGCGCAACACGGTCGCCTTCTCGGTCGCGTAGCGTCTGGCCCAGCGACCCGTCGCGGGCAGCCGCAGCGCAAACCACGCCTTCAGTGTCCACGCCAGCGCGGTCATCACCATGTACGCCCAGTTGCTCAGCAACGTGTCCACCGGCATGCGCGTCGCGCCCACGCCGTGCTTCAGTTGATCGATCAGGTTCTCCTGATTGCACCGGTCGTTGGCCAGGAACACGATATCCGCCGCCGCGGTGGTCGGATCGTTCGTGAGATAGAAGAAGTACCGGATCTCATCGAACAGCCGGTGTTCTCCGCGTTCCACCGAAATGTTCTTGCGGACCACCACCATCCGGTAGGTCTTCGTGCACTCGGTGGGGCGGTACGGAAACTCCGCGACCGCTTCGGCCTCGAGCCGCACATTCTTGAACGCCCGCTCGACGATCACCGCGGCTTTGACATTCGGCGGTCGCTGCCGCGGCTCCGTCTGCACCTCGTAGAGCGGGCGCCGCACCAGCGGGGTCCACGCCCCGGCGGGCAGCCCGTCGGCGCAGGCGATGAGATTGGCGCGGGCATCGTAGCCAAACACGAACCGCACGTCGTCGGTGTCCCAGCGATCCAGATGGCGCGTCTGCGAGAAATCGGTATCCCCGCGGAACGTGATGCGGCGGAACCCCGCGTCACGGCACAGGGTGCTCGCTTGGTCGAACCGCTCGGCCGCCCCTTCCGCCGACGGGCGATTGCCGCTGCGGTTGACCAAGAACAACGGCTCGCCGGTGTTCGCCAACGACACCACCAGCGGATGGTAGCCCCACACCCCGGTGTACGCGATGTCCATGCCTTCCTTGCACTGGCCCGTGGTCTCGGCCAGTGTGCCATCGGCGTCGATCACCGCCTCGTCGAAGAACGCGGGCGGTTGCGTGCGCCACAGCCTCACGCGCGTCTCATTGATCGCGGTCTGCAACGCTTCGATATCCGATGCGCGGAAGCGCCGGCAGAAATCGCCCGCGGTTGTCGGGTCGGGAATGCGCTGCGCGCCCAGCGCATCCAGAAACACCTCGTCCTGGCGCCGCTGCTCGATATCTTGCAAGCACGTCCCGCCGCACAGCACGTTGTACGCGATCCCGAGCACGTGATCGGATTCGTGATACGGCAGCGCCACCTTCAGCACCTGCACGTGCTGGTCAATCGCCTCGACCAACCCCGTGTGCTGCGCCAACCGATGCATCGCGCCGATGCCCCCACTCGCCAGCCCGCGCACACGATCGCTGTGCTCGTACTGGATGTTGCTCGCGCGATACATGGGCGTCGGCTGCGCCGTCCAGGTCCGCGGCCGCAGCCGTCGCTCAATCCGTCGTTTGCGCCGCGCGATCTTTTGGTGTCTACTTGTACTCACTCGAAATGTCCTCCACGTCATTCGCAGCGTTCTGGTTTGGTCGCCGAACTCTGCTATGTGGTACGACATTTCGAGTTTTTCGTTTACACGAGCCGCAAACGCGCTTGTACTGGGCCTAGTGTCATGTCTCTGAACTAAGTTGAAGAACTGGCGCGGCCTGAGCGTATTGCTCTACAAGGAGGCGAGCATGCGCCCAGGACGCCCCAAAGCGACGCTGACATTGAC
>DATBVX010000295.1:0-19824 GCA_036515135.1 Steroidobacteraceae bacterium | reverse complement strand
CCATCAGGGCCCGAGGCTGCTTCACAACACCTCATCCACATGGCCGGATATAAGGTCGCAATCCTTCCCTGCCTCAAACGAAGAATGTCGTTGCAACCAGGGGGCGGGTCCATATAAGGACGGGGAATCTGGGTGAGCCGGCAGGAGATGCCCTCGCGCAAGAAGCGTCTGTCGGCTTTCTCCCGGACTTTCCCATAGGTCCCCATCCTTCTTGATTGACGTAAACGCACCGACGGCGAATCCCGCGAGCGCTGACCGTTCACCCGAGCTGGCGGTGGCACGTGTGGGGAGCTGTGGGAAAGTCCGGGAGAAAGCCGACGGCGGCGACGGCGCGCGCCGCGACAGCGGGAGAGGGAATCGGCGGCCTTAGCGGCCGACAAACTGGAGCGGGTTCACCTGCCGGCCGTTCTTCAACACTTCGAAATGCAGATTCGGGCCCGTCGCCCGTCCGGTGGAGCCCATCAGCGCGATGGCCTGGCCCTTCTGCACCGTCTCACCGATCGACACCAGGTTACGTTCGTTATGCGCATAGCGCGTGACGTAACCGTTGCCGTGGTTGATCTCGACCATCTTGCCGTAGCCGAACCGCTCGCGTGACCACGTCACCACGCCGGCCGCGACGGCCACGACCTCGGCACCGGCACGCCCGGCGAAGTCGACGCCGCGGTGAAGCGCCGTGTAGCCAGTGAACGGATCGGAACGCGAACCGAAGTACGAGGAGATCCAGCCGTCCCGAACCGGCCGGCCGCCCGGCCGAATCTGTTCATTGAGATTGCGGCTCAGGATGACGTTTTCGAGCACGCCGAGCTCGACCTCGCGTCTCTCCACCTGACGTGAGAGGTCGTCGACCATGGCCGTGAGCTCCGGGATCTGCGCGGCTTGCCCTTGGGCCTCGCCCTCAGGGCCACCCTGCGCGGGTGGATTGCCGAAATCGAACTCGCGATCATCGATGTTCGCCATCTGCGTGAGCCGGCGACCCAGCGCGTCGAGACGGATCACATGGGCGTTCATCTGGCCCACGCGCTTGGCGAGGGCATCGACATGTTCCTGCAGGACGCGACGGGTCTCGCCGATCTGCGCCTGCTGAGCAGCGAGTTTTTGCGACCATTCCGCAACCTGCGCGGCGGGGCGGTTGTCGGCCTCGCGCAATCCAAACTGTTGCCCGACCAAAAACGCGCCACCGAGGACGGCAACCGCGGCAACAGCCGTTGCCGTGAGCGCAATCGGGTGCGCCAGATTGACGTGCCTCGCCCGGCCATGCTCGCGGCTGAAAAAGATGACGTTCATGCGGCCCGCTCCGTACACCGTGACCCGGCCTGTCCGTGGCGAAGATCCGCAAGAGGCGCAATCCGGCTGATGACAACCGGTATCGCAGACAAATGATGCCGTAATTCTTGTTTCAAGCTGGCAACCCCGCTGTCATAGCTCGCGCCGTAGACCGGTAGCTTTGCGCCCTCACCTTTCGATGAGTTTGCCCTTAGGCAGTGGGCTAGACTATGCCCAAGGGGGCGACGCAACACAATGATTTTCCGGCCGACCTGCTTCTCAATCCTGACTTGATCGCAGTGCACAAACCCCGCCCAATCAGTGACGTGATTCACGGCCCGGCCGCCCGTTTGCAGCATCTTGCGGCCCGTTCCCGGGCGGCGGTGGAATTCCGCGACCTGGTTCAAGCCGCCCTGCCAAGGCTGCTCGCGGCCCATGTAACGGCTGCCACCCAGCGCCAGCAGGAACTCGTGGTGTGGCTCGATTCTGCGGCTTTTTGCGCCCGTCTGCGCTTCGAGGCGCCGCGGCTCAAAGCAGCTCTGGCGCGCGCAACCGGGACGGCGATTGAACGCGTCCGCGTCCGGGTGAAGCCAAAGCCATGAGGTCAGACCGTTACCGCGGCGGCGCTGACAAACGAGATCGGCGCTTCCGCGGCGGTCTCGAAAGTCACTTCTTCCCAGGCGTCGGTCTGGGCGATCAACGTGCGCAAGAGACGATTGTTGAGGGCGTGACCCGACTTGAAGCCGCTGAACTCGCCGATCAGGCTGTGGCCCAGCAGATAAAGATCGCCGATCGCATCGAGAATCTTGTGCTTGACGAACTCGTCCTCGTAGCGAAGCCCGTCCTCGTTCAGCACCCGGAAATCATCGAGAACAATGGCGTTGTCCATCGTGCCACCGAGCGCAAGATTGCGTGCGCGCAGGGTCTCGAGATCGCGCATGAAGCCGAAGGTGCGCGCGCGGCTGACTTCCTTCAGGAATGAAGTGGTCGAGAAATCCATGGAAGCGGATTGCAGGCGTTTCTTGAAAATCGGGTGATTGAACTCGATCTCGAAATTGACCTTGAAGCCGTCGAACGGATCGAAGCGCGCCCACTTGTCGCCCTCTTCGACGCGCACGGTCTTCTTGATGCGGACGAAGCGCTTGGGTGTGCTCTGCTCCTCGATGCCCGCCGACTGCAGCAGGAACACAAACGGTCCGGCGCTGCCATCCATGATCGGCACTTCCGGAGCGCTCACTTCAACGAAGGAGTTGTCGATGCCGAGGCCCGCAAAGGCGGACAGGAGATGTTCGACCGTCGAGATCTTCACACCGTCCCTGACGAGCGTCGTTCCGAGCATAGTGTCGCCGACGTTCTCGGCGTGGGCGCGGATATCGACCGGCGTATCGAGATCGACGCGGCGAAAGACGATGCCGACGTTGGCGGGCGCGGGCCGCAAGGTCATGAGGACCTTCTTGCCGGTATGCAGCCCGACGCCGGTGGCGCGGATGCTGTTCTTGAGCGTTCGCTGATTGACCATGCTCGCACTGACGCGGCGGCCGTTGGCCCAGGCGCCCTGTAACGCCCGAGTCACCGTTCGCGGTCGACGCGCCCCGCAGCCGACCCCCGCCTTGACTTAAAAAGGGGCGCTACCGTACCACAGGGTCAAAACGTGTGCCAACCCAAGGACGCACACGCCTCACCCGTCAATTTTCCAGACGAATCAACGGGCTCGAAGTCCCCACGCACTCATGCATTAATCCGCCTGACGCCGCAGGAACGCCGGGATGTCCAGCAGCTCCTCGCCGTCCGGCTCACGACGGATACCGTCACCGACAGCGCGCTGTCGCTGAACCGTCGGCTTCTCAAGCGCCGCGTAGTCGGCACCGCTCAGCGGTCCGCGACCCCGATTGGCCACCATTCGCATCTGCGGCTGTGGGATCGGCGCTGCCTGGCGAGCCGATGGGCGCCCGAGACCGGTCGCGACCACGGTCACGCGAACCTGGTTGGTCATCTCCGGATCGATCACGGTGCCCACGACGACGGTTGCGTCATCGGAAGCAAACTTCTTGACGGTGTTGCCTACGATCTCGAATTCGCCGATCGACAGGTCCATACCGGCAGTGACGTTCACCAGAATGCCGTGCGCCCCTGCGAGGTTGATGTCCTCGAGCAGCGGGCTCGACACCGCGGCTTCCGCCGCTTCGCGCGCGCGTTCCTCACCACTTGCGGCTCCCGAGCCCATCATCGCCATGCCGGTCTCCGACATCACGGTGCGCACGTCGGCGAAATCGACATTGATGAGACCCGGCCGCGTGATCAGTTCCGCGATGCCCTGCACGGCGCCCTGCAGCACATGGTTCGCCGACTTGAAGGCATCGAGGAGCGTCGTCTCGCTGCCGAGCACCGTGAGCAGCTTCTGGTTCGGAATCGTGATGACCGAGTCGACAAACTTGCTGAGCTCGGCGATGCCGTGCTCGGCGACCAGCATGCGCTTGCTGCCCTCCATGTCGAACGGCTTGGTCACCACCGCGACCGTGAGAATCCCGAGCTCCTTTGCCACCTGCGCCACCACGGGCGCTGCGCCTGTTCCGGTGCCGCCGCCCATGCCGGCAGTGATGAACAGCATGTCGCATCCTTCGATCAGCTCGATGACC
The DNA here is from genome assembly GCA_036515135.1 of Steroidobacteraceae bacterium. Taxonomy (GTDB): domain Bacteria; phylum Pseudomonadota; class Gammaproteobacteria; order Steroidobacterales; family Steroidobacteraceae; genus DATBVX01. Next base: position 15,922 of record DATBVX010000295.1, on the reverse strand, counting down.
CGGTCGCGATCCTCCATCGCGGCCTGGCGCCCGACTTCCGGATCGGCGCCAGCGCCAAGCCCCTTGGTGATGTTGCAACCGATCTGCAACGCCGTCTTCACCCTCGAGTGCTTGAGCGCCTGCGAGTCGGTGTTGACGCAGATGAAATCCACTCCCTCGATGCCGGAGTTCACCATATGCGATACGGCGTTGCCGCCGCCACCGCCGACCCCCAGCACCTTGATCACCGCGCTTTGATTGTAGGCATCCATCAATTCGAACATGAATGTCACCTCGATTTTGAGCCAGACCAGTACTCCGTGAGTGGTGAACGGTGAGTGGCAGGTTGGCGGTTACCGGTTGGCAGTTGACAGTCAAGAGGCGCGTCCGCGCTGCCGGCAATCGCCGCCCCTGCCTGTCAACTGTCAACCGTCAACTGTCAACTTTCCTCACCCTTCACTCCTCACCACTCACCCCTCACTCTCCTCAGAAATTTCCCTGGAACCACGCGCCCATCCGATCGAACACGTGTTTGAAACCCCCATAGATCGGCTTTTCGCGCACCGCCCCGAACGTATTGGCGTGCGCGTACAGCAGCAGCCCGACGCCCGTCGAATGGATCGGATTGCTGACCACGTCGACGAGACCGTTGACGTGCTGCGGCACGCCGAGCCGCACGGGCATGTGAAAGATCTCTTCCGCGAGCTCGACCGCGCCTTCCATCTTCGCGCTGCCACCGGTGAGCACGACACCCGCAGCGATCGCCTCCTCGAAACCGCTGCGACGCAGCTCGTCGCGCACCAGCGCGAACAGCTCCTCGTAGCGGGGCTCGACGATCTCGGCCAGCGTCTGGCGCGCCAGGCGCCGCGGCGGGCGGTCGCCGACGCTCGGCACCTCGATGGTCTCGTCCGGATTGGCGAGCTGCGACAGCGCGCAGGCGTAACGCAGCTTGATGTCCTCGGCGTATTGCGTCGGCGTCCGCATCGACACGGCGATGTCGTTGGTCACCTGGTCGCCGGCGATCGGAATCACCGCGGTGTGACGGATCGCGCCGCAGGAGAACACTGCAAGGTCCGTGGTGCCGCCGCCGATATCGACCAGGCACACACCGAGTTCCTTCTCGTCATCCGTGAGTACGGCAAAGCTCGAGGCGAGCTGCTCGAGCACCACGTCTTCGACGTTGAGCCCGCAGCGCCGCACGCACTTGACGATGTTCTGCGCGGCGCTGTCGGCGCCGGTGACGATGTGCACCTTGGCCTCGAGGCGCACACCCGACATCGCGATGGGATCGCGGATCCCCTCCTGGTTGTCGATGATGAATTCCTGCGGCAGTACATGGAGGATCTTCTGGTCAGCCGGAATCGCGACTGCCTTGGCGGCATCGATCACCCGATCCACGTCGCCGCCGGTGACTTCCTTGTCGCGGATCGCGACGATGCCGTGCGAGTTGAGGCTTCTGACGTGGCTGCCGGCGATCCCGGTGTAGACCGAGTGAATTTCGCAGCCCGCCATCAGTTCAGCCTCCTCGACCGCACGCTGGATCGACTGCACGGTCGACTCGATATTGACGACGACACCTTTCTTGAGGCCGCGCGACGGGTGAGAGCCGATGCCGATCACCTCGATGCCGGCGCCGGGGACGACCTCACCGACGATCGCGACCACCTTGGAGGTCCCGATGTCGAGTCCAACGAGAAGATTGCGGTCAGAACGCTTGGCCATGTGATGCGGTTCCTCAGGCTGGAGAGCGCGCGGCCGATGCACCCGGCGCGTTTCTCGGTGCGCCGCCGCGGCTCGCGAGTCCACGCGGCCGTTTCCAGCCGATCGCAAAGCCGTTGCTGTAACGCATGTCGACGTAATCGATTTCGGCTGCGCGTCCACTCATCACGGTGAGCGCGGTTTGCATGAAGCGGTCGAGGCGTTCATCGACCTGGCGGCGACCGAGACGCACGTTGACGCCGTTCGCGAGCTCGAGCTGCCAGGCGCCACGGGCGTCGAGCTCGAGTGCTGCGAGGCGCATGCCGGCTTCGATGAGGCGTCCCTGCGCGCTGAGGTAGCGCTGCGCGACCTGCCACTCGCTGCCCGCGGGTCCGGTGAGACGCGGTAGCTCGGGCGGAATGTGGCGCGCGTCCTCGAGGAAGAGTTCGCCGCGCGTGTTGAGCAGACCGGTTTCACCCCAGCGCGCCGCCGCGACCTGCTCGGTCACCTCGATCCTGAGACCGTGCGGCCAGCGACGCTGGACCCGTGCCTGATCGACCCACGCCAGCGCTTCCACGCGCTCGCGCACTTCGTCGAGGTCAACCGACATGAATCCCTGCTCGAGGCCGCCGGTCACCGCCTGCTCGACCTGCACTGGTGACACGCGCTGGAAGCGGCCCTCGATGGAGACGATGCGGATCGGCTGGTCGAGCGCGAGGATCAGGCCGTAAGCCGCGAACGAGGCGAGGCCAAAGAACGCGACAGCGGTCGTCATCCGTCGCCAGTTGATCGCGGGCAGCCGCCAGTCGCGCCTGGGCGCCTTGCGGCGGTTGCGTCGCTTGATGGTGCCGATCAGCATCGCTGCCCCCGCTGCGCGCTCGATTCGAGGATTCGCCATACCAGCTCCTCGAAGTCGATCCCGATTGCCTGCGCCGCCTTTGGCACCAGTGAATGGCTGGTCATCCCGGGGGCCGTATTGACTTCGAGCAGGAAGTTGCGGCCCTGCGTGTCGCGCATCAGGTCGACACGTCCCCAGCCCGCACAATCCGCAGCTCGAAACGCGGCCAGTGCGAGCTCCTTGAGCGCGCTCTCCGCAGCGCCCGTCAGGCCGGGACACAGGTACTGCGTGTCCTCGGCGATGTACTTGGCGTGGTAGTCGTAGTACTCGCCCGCCGGGATGATCTGGATCGACGGCAACGCTTCATCGCCCAGGATGGCGACGGTGAACTCCTCGCCGTCGACCAGCTGCTCCATCAGCAGTTCGCCCGGATAGCGCTGTGCGAGCTCGATGGCCTGCGGCAGGTCGGACGCGCGGAATACGCGGCTGATGCCGACGCTCGAGCCCTCGAGCGACGGCTTGACGATCACCGGCAGACCAATCTCGCGCGCGGCCTGTTCGACGTTCTCGCCCGGCAGGAGACGAACGTAGCGCGGCGTGGAGAACCCGAGTGCCTGCCACACCTGCTTGGTGCGGATCTTGTCGAGCGTGAGTGCCGAACCCAACACGCCCGATCCGGTGTAGGCAACGCCGAACGCCTCGAGGAGACCCTGCAGCACGCCATTTTCGCCCTCCCCGCCATGCAGAATGTTGAAGACCCGGTCGAAGCGCTTGTTGGTCAGCGCTTCGACCAGCGCCGGAGTCCCATCGACCGGTTGCGCATCGACGCCGCGCGCCTTGAGAGCTGCGAGCACATTGCGTCCCGAATCGAGCGACACCTCGCGCTCCGATGAGGCACCGCCCATCAGCACGGCGACGTGCCCGAAGGCAGCAGCGTCCGTGACATGGACTCTGGCTCTTGGATTGAGCACGCGCGTCATGCGGGTACTCCGATCACGCGCACTTCGGGCTCGAGCCGGATGCCATGGACCCGCTCCACTGTCTGTTGGACGTGCAGCAGCAACTGTTCGAGGTCATGCGCCGTCGCCTCGCCCTCGTTGAGCAGGAAATTGGCGTGCTTGGCGGAGACGGACGCGCCGCCGATGCGGAAGCCCTTGAGGCCCGCCGCTTCGATGAGCCGCGCCGCGTGATCGCCTGGCGGATTGGTGAACGTCGAGCCGCAGCTCCAGGCCCCGATCGGCTGCGACGCCTTGCGACGCTCGAGCAGCGCGCGAATCTCGTCCTGGTGCGCTTCCGGCCTGCGTTCGAAGCTGAGGCGCGCCGCGAGATACCACTCTTCGGCCGGCGCGACCACGCTGCGATAGCCAGCCTTGAACTCGCGGGCGGCGCGCGTGCGGCGTGCGCCCGCGCGATCGATGGTTTCGACCTCGATGACGTGACGCCAGGTTTCGCCGCCGAAGGCACCGGCATTCATCGCCAACGCACCGCCCAGGTTGCCGGGAATGCCGGCGAAGAACTCGGCGGGGCCAAGGCCCCACTTCACGCACTGTTTGGCGAGGCGTGCGCAGGGTACTCCCGCCTCGCCGTATACCTCGGTGTCGCTCACTCGCTTGAGTTCGTCGAGCGTGCCGTGAGTCGAGATGACCACGCCGCGCAAGCCGCCGTCGCGCACCAGCAGGTTGCTGCCGAGACCGATCCAGTGCACCGGCGTCCCCGGCGACAGATTGCGAAGAAACGCCACCAGATCGTCCGCATCGCGCGGCTGAAAGAACACGTCGGCCGGACCACCGACGTGCCAGGACGTGTGCCGCGACATCGGCTCGTTCAAGAGCACGCGGCCGGCGAAGTCGGGCGCGACGGCCACCGCGTTCACTTGTTCCTCCTGACACCGGCGTTCGCCGCCAGTTGCGCGGGGAGTTCGTGCGCGACGGCCCCGATATGGCCCGCGCCCATCGTGACGACGACATCGCCGTCGCGAATCACGCCCGCGAGTGCCGCGGCCAGTTCCTCCGCACGCTCGACAAAGACGGGCTCGACCTGTCCCCGCGAACGCACGGCGCGGCAGATCGCGCGCCCGTCCGCTCCCGCGATTGGCGTTTCACCCGCGGCATAGACTTCCGTCACCAGCAATGCATCCGTCGCCGACAGCACGCGCGCAAAGTCATCGAGCAGATCGCGCGTGCGCGTGTAGCGGTGCGGTTGAAAGGCAAGCACCACGCGACGGTCGGGCCAGCCTTGCCGGATCGCCTCGAGAGTGGCCGCGATCTCCGTCGGGTGATGACCGTAGTCGTCGACCAGCGTGATGCGGCCCGCCGCGGCGTGAATTTCGCCAATCAGTTGCAGCCGGCGATCGATGCCCTGGAAGTTCTCGAGCGCACGCGCCAGCGCGTCGTCCGCAATGCCGAGCTCGGTAGCCACCGCGATGGCCGCGAGTGAGTTCAGTACGTTGTGAGTGCCCGGCAGATTGACCGTCACGGTGAGCGGTTGCGCGTGGCCCGGCCGGTTGACTTCGAAGATCGTCTTCTGAACGCGCCGCCTGATCTTCGAGGCGCGCACGTCGGCATCGCGCTCGATGCCGTAGGTCACGATCGGCCGGCTGACGCGCGGCATGATCTCACGCACGTGCTCGTCGTCGGCGCACAGCACGGCCAAGCCGTAGAACGGCAGGTTGTGCAGAAAGTCCACGAAGCTTTGCTTCAGGCGCTCGAAATCGCCCGCGTGCGTGTCGAGATGATCCTTGTCGATGTTGGTGACGATGGCGATCAACGGCTGCAGGTGCACGAACGAGGCGTCGCTTTCGTCGGCTTCGGCCACGAGATAGCGCCCCGCCCCGAGCCGCGCGTTCGAGCCCGCGCTCTTGAGCCGCCCACCGATCACAAACGTGGGGTCTTCGCCACCCTCGGCGAGGATGCTCGCCACCAGGCTGGTGGTGGTGGTCTTGCCATGCGTGCCGGCGACGGCGATCGCGTAGCGGAAGCGCATCAGCTCGCCGAGCATCTCGGCGCGCTGCACCACGGGAACGCGCCGCACCAGCGCCGCCTGCACTTCGGGGTTGTCGGTCTTGACCGCACTCGACACCACGATGACGTCGGCGCCCTCGATGTTCTCCGCGCGGTGCCCGATCGCGATCCTCGCTCCCAGACCGTGCAGGCGCTCGGTCACCGGGTTGGGCTTGAGATCCGAACCCTGCACGCCGTAGCCCAAGTTGATGAGCACTTCGGCGATGCCGCCCATGCCGCTGCCGCCGATGCCGACGAAGTGGATGCGCTGGATGCGCCGCATGCGATTGTCGGGAAGGCGGCGGAGCATCTGCGTCACGACGCGCCTCCCGCCGCCTGGAGCACGGCATGAGTGAGCGTGTCGGTGGCATCGGGCATCGCGCGGCTGCGGGCGCGACGCGCCATGTCCAGCAACTTGCCCCGGTCTGCACACAAGCGCGTGAGCTCGGCGGACAGGCGCTCAGGCTCGAGATCGTGGTCCGCGATCAGCACTGCCGCGCCGGCACCGGTGAGATAACGCGCGTTGTGCGTCTGGTGATCGTCAACTGCCGCGGGGAAGGGCACGAAAATCGCGCCCAACCCCGCGGCTGCCAGCTCCGAAACGGTCAACGCACCCGCACGGCAGATCACGAGATCCGCCCATGCGTACGCCGCGGCCATGTCTTCGATGAAGGCATCGATGCGCGCCTCAACGTCGGCTCGCGCATAAGCCGCCTGCGCATCTGCGACACCGCGCTCGCCCGCCTGATGCCACACATCGGGCCTCGCCTGGCGCGGCACGAGCGCAAGCGCGGCCGGTACACTCGCATTGAGTCGCGCGGCGCCCTGACTCCCGCCGATGACGAGGACGCGCGCACGTCCTGAGCGCGCGGCGAAGCGCTGCTCGGGTGGCGGCAATGCGGCAATCTCGCGACGCACGGGATTGCCGATGCACCGCGTGCGTACGTTCTTGGGAAAGCTGCCTGGAAACGCCTCCAGCACTTCGCGCGAGAGCCGCGCGAGCCAGCGATTCGTCAGACCTGCGATGGCGTTCTGTTCGTGAATCAAGAGCGGCCGCCGCATCAGCCAGGCCGCGACGCCGCCGGGGCCGGTCACAAAACCGCCGACACCGAGCACGACCGACGGCTTGCGCCGCCGCACGATTGCGAGCGCCTGCGAGATCGCGCGGATGAGCCTCCAGGGCGCGAGGATCCAAGCGAGCACACCCTTGCCACGCAGACCCGAGACGGACAGCCACTCGATGGGGAAGCCATTCGCCGGCACCACGCGTGCTTCAATGCCGCGGTGAGTGCCCACCCAGACGACGTCACACTTCCGTTCGCGCAAGCGATGCGCGACCGCCAGGGCGGGAAACACATGACCGCCGGTGCCGCCAGCCATGATCATTACCGCGGTGTTCACGTGGGCCGCTCCTGGCGAGGCACGGCGAGTCGCCCTGCGGCGGCACATTCGTGATGGATGCGCAGCACGATGCCGAGCCACACCAGCGTCACGAGCAGGCTGCTGCGGCCATAGCTCATCAGCGGCAGGGTCAGTCCCTTGGTCGGCAGCACGCCCATGTTCACGCCGATGTTGATGAACGCCTGCATCCCGACCCAGATGCCGAAGGCAGCGGCGAGATAAGCTTGAAACATCTGGCCGGCCTGCGCGGCCTGGCGCGCGATCTGGCACGAACGCACGACCAGCAGCGAGAACAGCACCAGCACCGCGATAACGCCGACGAGGCCGAGTTCTTCCGCCATCACGGCGAACACGAAATCGGTGTGCGCCTCGGGTAGATAGAAGAGTTTTTGCACGCTCGCGCCGAGACCCACGCCGAACCACTCGCCGCGGCCGATCGCGATGAGCGATTGCGTGAGCTGGAAACCGCTGTTAAACGGATCAGCCCAGGGATCCAGGAAAGTCGTGAGGCGCTGCACACGATAGGCCGATGACACGGCGGCGGCGCCGAGTGCCAGGCCCGCGCCACCGACCAGGATGAAGACGTACTTCCACGGCATGCCGGCGATGAACAGCACCGCGAAGCCGGTGACGAACAGCACCGTCGCCGCGCCAAAATCGGGCTCGAGCAGCAGCAGAAATGCGGCCAACGCCAGCAGTCCGAATGGCTTCAGCACGCCTTGAATCCGTTCACGCAACTCTTCCTGGTGGCGGACGGCGTAGCTGCAGAGATAGATCACGATCAACAGGCGCGCGAGCTCTGACGCCTGGAAATTGAGCATCCCGAGCCGGAGCCATCTGCGACTGCCGTTGACAGCGTGACCGACTCCGGGAATCAGCACCAGCGCCAGCAGCAGCAGCCCGATTACCAGTAAGGGCACGCCCAGGCGATCCCACAGATCGGTGCGCACGCTGAAGGCGGCCAGCGCGCACAACACGCCTACCACCGCAAACAGCAGCTGCCGCTCGAGATACGCAAAGGGCGAGAGCGCGCTTCGGTCCGCGATGGCCATCGAGGCCGAGGTCACCATCACCAGCCCGAGGAGCAACAACCCCAACGACACCGAGATCAGCACGGGATCGATCACCAACCGGGCGGGGCGTCCCGCCGAGCGCGAGAACTCGAACGTGACTGCGCTCATGCGCCCAGCCCCCGTACCGCGGCGACAAACACCACACCGCGCTGGGCATAGTCGCGGAACATGTCGAAGCTCGCGCACGCCGGAGAAAGGAGCACCGTGTCTCCCGGGCGAGCGATCCGCGCTGCAACCTTTGCCGCCGCTTCCATGGTCGTCGCCCGCTCGATCTGACAGACGGGCGCGAGCACGTTCGCAAGCGCAGCCGCGTCGCGTCCTATCAAGACCGCGGCTCGCACCTTGTTGCGAAACGCTGCGGCCAGTGGACTGAAGTCCTGCTGCTTTCCGTCGCCACCCGCGATCACGATGAGTGGCCCTTCGATGCCGCCGACGGCGGCGAGCGTCGCGCCGACGTTCGTGCCTTTCGAGTCGTTGATCCAACGCACGCCCGCAATTTCGGCGACCCACTGCATGCGATGCGGCAGGCCGGGAAACTTCCGCAGCACATCGAGGCGCGCCGGCATCGGGAGTCCGGCGACTTCGCCAAGCGCCAGCGCTGCGAGCGCATTCGCGGCGTTGTGCAGGCCAGCGAGCTTCATGTCCCTGAGGCTGAGAAGCGCCTCGCCGCGGCACGCCAGGCTGAAGTCGTCCCGCTCGCGCACCAGGCAAAAGTCCGCACGGCGCCCGGGCTCGAGCGTGAATCCGAGGACCTGTTGTCCGGCGCGTGGCATGGCGCGTACGTGAGGATCGTCGAGGTTGATGACCGCGACGTCGCAGTGAGCAAAGGCACGCGCCTTGGCCGCGGCATAGTCCGCAAGCGTCGCATAGCGATCGAGATGGTCGGCCGTAAGGTTCAACACCGCGGCCGCGCGCAGCGCCAGCGTATCGGTGGTCTCGAGCTGAAAACTCGAAAGTTCCAGCACGTAGAAGTCGGGCTCGGGTCCTTCGAGCAGGTTGAGGGCCGGCTCGCCCAGGTTGCCGCCTGCACGCGCTTTCAAGCCCGCCGCCGTGACCATCTCGGCGATGAGGGTCGTCACCGTGCTCTTGCCGTTGGTGCCCGTCACGGCGATGACCGGCGCGCGTACGGCGCGCGCGAACAATTCGATGTCGCCGACCACCTCGATGCCGCGGGCTACGGCTTCGCGCAGGAAGGGTTCGGTGAGCGCGACACCCGGCGACACGACGATCTGGCCGGCATCCGTCAGCAGCCCGGAATCGAAGCCACCCAGACGCAGCTCGACCCGTTCGGCGAGATCTCCCAGGTTGGCGAGCTCGGGCGGTTGCGCGCGACTGTCGGTGATCGCCACGCGTGCGCCATGCGCGCTCAGGTAACGGGCGCAGGACAGCCCGGTCCGGCCGAGCCCTACGATGATCGTGCGCCGCGCTCGCGGCCTGGGATCGATCGTCGCGGACTTGCGCATGGTGGCGTTCATCGCACCTTGAGCGTGCCGAGACCGATCAGCACGAGGATGAGGCTGATGATCCAGAACCGCACGATCACCTTGGGCTCGGCCCAGCCCTTCAGCTCGAAATGGTGGTGAATGGGCGCCATGCGGAAGATCCGCTTGCCGGTGAGCTTGAAGGAGGCGACCTGCAGGATGACCGACACGGTCTCGAGCACGAACACGCCACCCATGATCACCAGCACGATTTCCTGTCGCACCATGGTCGCGACCACACCCAGCGCGGCGCCCAAGGCGAGCGCGCCGATATCGCCCATGAAGACCTGGGCGGGATAAGCGTTGAACCAGAGAAAGCCGAGACCCGCCCCGACGATGGTGGCGCAGAAGATCAGCAATTCACCGACACCCGCGATATAGGGAATGCCGAGGTAAGCGGAAAACACCACGTTTCCCGTGACGTAGGCGAATACGCCGAGCGCCCCGGCCACCAGCGCGGCCGGCATGATCGCCAGGCCATCGAGACCATCGGTGAGATTGACTGCATTGCTGGTGCCCACGATGACCAGATACGTAAGCACGATGAAGCCGACGCCCAGAGGCAATGCGACGCTCTTGAAGAACGGCACGAACAGGGTCGTTTCGGCGGGCGTCTGAGCCGTCAGGTAAAGGGCCACCGCGGCGGCCAGACCAGCGACCGACTGCCAGGAATACTTGTAGCGCGCCGCAAGCCCCTTAGAGTTGCCGACGATGAGCTTGAGATAATCGTCGTAGAAACCGATCAGCCCGAACGCGAGCGTGACACCGAGCGCGATCCACACGTAACGACTGCGGATGTCGGCCCACAACAGCGTGCTGACGGCGATCGCCACCAGGATGAGCGCACCGCCCATCGTCGGCGTGCCGGCCTTCGGCAGGTGCGATTGCGGCCCTTCGTCGCGGATCCATTGCCCGATCTGATGCCGCGACAGGCGGCGGATCAGCGCCGGTCCAACCAGCAGCGCGATCGCCAGCGCCGTGATGACGGCGAGAATCGCGCGCAACGTCAGGTAGCTGAAGACGTTGAAACCGGAGTGGAAACGAGTCAGGTATTCGGCGAGCAGCAGCAGCATCCGATACTCCTCAACTCGCCTTGGCCGCGGGCGCCGCAGTGGTGAGCGTTTCGACGACGCGTTCCAGCCGGTTCATGCGCGACCCCTTGATCAGCACGGTGGTTCCTGGCTGCAGTTCGGCGGACAGGCGGCGAATGAGCGCTTCAACGTCGGGAAACCATTCGGCGCCGCGGCCGAACGCTTCCGCGGCATGCGCGCTCAGTGGCCCGGCGGCGAACAGCCGCGCAACGCCGCTCTCACGCGCCAGGTTTCCGGCTTCGACGTGGCTCTGCTGCGAGAAGCCACCGAGCTCACCCATGTCAGCGAGCACCATCCACTTAGGACCCTCGACGTCCTTGAGAAGCTCCAGCGCCACACGCAGCGAGCTGGGGTTGGCGTTGTAGGAGTCATCGATCAGCCAGCAGCCGTTGGGTGCCGCGATGCGCTGCAGGCGACCCTTGACCGCACGAACCGCGCCGAGTCCGCTGACGATCGCATCGAGCGGAGCTCCCGCCGCCTGCGCTGCCGCTGCAGCGGCGAGCGCATTGCTGACGTTGTGCCGACCCGCGAGGCGCAGCTGCACGGCACGACGCTCGACGCCCATCCACAGGTTGAAACCGAGCGCAAAGCCTTCCGCCGCGATCGATTGCTTGACGTCCGTGGCACGCACGTCCGCTTGCCTCGCGAAACCAAACGTCACCAGTCGTCCCGCATTGGAGAGCTGCCGCCACAGCGGCGCGTAGTCGTCGTCGGCGTTGATGACCGCCGTATCGTCGGGTCTGAGGGCGGCCACCATTTCCCCTTCACCCCGCGCCACGCCCTCGAGGCTTCCGAATCCCTCGAGATGCTCGGCGCCCGCGTTGGTGATGAGGCCGACGTTGGGCCGCGCGATGGCGGCGAGTTCCGCGATGTCGCCGAGCCGGTTGGCACCCATCTCGATCACCGCCGCTCGATGCGACTGATCGAGCCGCATCAGGGTCAGCGGGACGCCGATGTGATTGTTGAGATTGCCGAGGGTCGCCAGGCAGGGTCCCACCCGTGACAGGATCGCCGCCGTCATCTCCTTGACCGTGGTCTTGCCATTACTGCCGCCGACACCGACCACCGGGATCTCGAACTGCCCGCGCCAGTTGCTCGCGAGCGCGGCAAGCGCCGCCAGCGTGTCCTTGACGACGATCTGCGGCAGCCTGATTGCGAGCGGACGCGACACGATTGCGCCGGCCGCCGCGTTGCGCTCGCACACTTCGAGGAAGTCGTGACCGTCAAATCGCGGCCCTTTGAGCGCCACGAACAGGTCGCCTGCCGCAAGAGCACGTGTGTCGCTCGACACGGCGCCGAACTCGCGGTCCTGGCCCTGCAGGAAGCCGCCACAGGCCGCCGCCGCGGCTGCGAGCGTGCGGTTCATGCGCGACCCCCGAGCAACCGCTCGACCTCGAGGCGGTCACTGAACGGCTGTGAGGACGTGCCGTAGATCTGATAGTCCTCGTGACCCTTGCCCGCGATCAACACCATGTCGTCAGCGCGCGCTTCCGCAAGTGCCGTGCCGATCGCGCGCGCCCGCTCGCGTATGACCCGCACCGGTCCGCGCTCCGCGATGCCTTCGAGGATCGCGTCGACGATCTTCTGCGGGTCCTCGGTCCGCGGATTGTCGTCGGTGAGGATGATCGCGTCGGCGAGGTCCGCGGCGATGGCGCCCATCATCGGTCGCTTTCCCGGATCGCGATCGCCGCCGCAACCAAACACGCACCACAAACGCCCACGGCCGTGTCTGCGCACAGCCCGCAATGCCTTGGCGAGCGAATCGGGGGAGTGCGCATAGTCGACGACCACGAGTGGCCGGCTGTCGCGGCCGCCGAATGTTTCCATGCGCCCTGCCGGGGCAGTGGTCGATTCGACCGCGCGCACGGCGTCCGCCAGTGGCAAGTCCCACAACAGCAGCACCGCCAGTACCGCGATCAGGTTCTCGGCGTTGAACTCACCGATCAGCGGCGAGCCAAAATGCCCCGCGCCCCAGCTCGATTCGAATTCGACTTCAAGGCCACGGCTCCCCGCCCGTACTTCGCGCGCATGGACGAACGCATCGCTGGAATCGCGGTACTCGCCGATCCCGCTCCAGACGGAGGTCAACGGCAGGGCCGGTGGCAGCGCCGCAGCTAGACGCCGGCCGCCCGGATCGCCCATGTTGATCACCCGGTGCACGACGTCGGGGAGCCTGAAGAGACGCGCCTTGACCTCGGCGTAGACATCCATGGTCTTGTGATAGTCGAGATGATCGCGGCTCAGGTTGGTGAACACGGCGGTATCGAAGCGCACGCCACTGACGCGTTCCTGAGCGAGCGCATGCGACGACACTTCCATACCGACGAAGCGCACACCGAGCGCGCCAAGATCGGAGAGCTCGCGGTGCACGCTGACGCAATCGGGAGTCGTATGGGTCGTGCGTTTCAGCGACCTCGTGGGCCCGACGCCGAGAGTGCCGGCATAGGCGGCGCGCCGGCCGCTGGCTTCGAGAGCCTGCGCGAGCAGCCAGCAGCACGTGGTCTTGCCGTTCGTCCCGGTGACCCCCGCGATGCGTATCCGCGCCGAGGGTGCATCGAAGAACCGGTCGGCGATGCGGCCGACCTGCGAGCGCAGCTCTGGAACGGCGAGGCCAAACGTCGATGCGGGAAGCCGCGGTGCCTCGATTTCAGGCGCCGGCTCCCACAACACAGCGCGCGCACCGGCCGCCAGCGCTCGATCGACGTACTGCAAGCCGTGACTCGAGAGGCCGCGGCACGCGAGGAAAAGCCCCCCGGGCGATACGTTGCGACTGTCGAGCGTGATGTCAGTGACTTGCACATCGGCCGGCGCGATCGCGATACCGGCCAGCAGCTCCGCGAGACTGACCGGTGCCAGGTCGGGACGCAACGCTGCCATCATGGTTCGACGCCGGCTTGCGCCAATGTCGCGCGCGGCACACGCCGCAGATCATCGGGTGCGACCGCCATGAGGCGCAGCGCGCCGGCCATGACCGCCGCGAACACCGGGGCTGCGACGTCGCCGCCGTAGTATTGCGTTCCACCCGGCTCGTCGATGATGACCACGGCGGCGAGCCGCGGTGCCGAGGCGGGAACGACGCCCGCAAATACCGCCATGTACTTGTCGGTCGAGTAGCCGCCCGCGGTGGATTTCCACGCCGTCCCGGTCTTGCCGGCCACGCGGTAGCCGGCGAGTGAGGCGCGCACACCCGTACCATCGGGCGTGATCACTGCCTCGAGCAGCTGAATGAGTTCGAGCGCCACGCGTTCGTCGAGCACGCGTTCACCTTCGGTTTCGCCGTCGGCGCGCAGGAATGTCACTGGGCGACGGATGCCGCCGGCCCCCAGCGTCGCGTAAGCGTGCGCAAGCTGGAGTGGCGTCACCGACATTCCGTAGCCATACGACAGCGTGGCAACGCCAATCGGTCGCCAGTGCGAGTGGGCACTGAGCAGCCCGGCCGATTCCCCCGGGTAACCACTGGTCGTGACCTGGCCGAACCCCAGGGAATTGAGCGTGGTCCAGATCTGCTCGGGATCGAGCGACAGGGCCATCTTCGCCATCGCGACATTGCTCGACTTCGCCAGCACCGTGGCCAGATCGATGGCACCGAGGTTGTGCTTGTCCTCGATCACCTTGATACCGACCTTTACGAATCCCGGCGCCGTGTCGATCACGCTGCGCTCGTGAAACCGCCCGGAAGCCAGCGCGGCGGCCACCACGAAAGGCTTGATGCTCGAACCCGGCTCGAAGATGTCGGTAACCGCGCGATTCCGGTAGCGGCCGGCCGCCAGCTGCTCGCGATCGTTGGGATTGAACGCTGGCTGGTTGACCATCGCCAGCACCTCACCCGTCGCGACGTCGAGAACGACCAGCGAGCCGGATCGCGCGCGATGCTCCAGCAGTGCGCGCTTGAGCTCGCGGTACGCCAGGTACTGGATGCGCAGATCGACGCTCAACACCAGGTCCTTGCCCGGCCGCGCCGCGCGAATGCTCTCGACGTTTTCGACGATTCGGCCGTAGCGATCCTGGATCACGCGCTTGGCGCCATCCTCGCCGGCGAGCCAGTGGTCATAGGCGAGCTCGAGTCCTTCCTGGCCACTGTCATCAATGCTGGTGAAGCCGAGCAGGTGACCACTGACTTCACCCGCCGGGTAATAGCGGCGGTATTCGCGCAGCAGATACACGCCCGGGATACCGAGTGCGCGGATGCGCGCCGCCTGCTCGGGCTGGAGGTGGCGCGCGAGATAGAGGAACTCGCGGTCGAGATTGCTCGATACGCGCCGCGCCAGCGCCTGCGGTTCGCGCTTCAACGCGCGCGCGAGACGCGGCAGCTGGTCGGCCGACTGCGACAGCTCCTGGGGATTGACCCAGACGGAGTCGACGGGTGTGCTGACCGCCAGCGGCTCACCGTAGCGATCGGTGATCGTGCCGCGGTGCGCGCTGATCTCCGCCACGCGCGAATAACGCGCGTCGCCCTGCCCCGCAAGGAAGCCATGACTCATCAACTGCAGGTCAACCGCACGCGCCGCGAGCGCCAGGGCGCCGGCGATCAGCAGCACGAGGATGATCTGCAGCCGCAGGCCAAGGCGAGCCGCGGCCGTGTCGCGTTGCGCTGGAGGGGTTCTCATGGCTTGACGAGCTGCACGTCGGTGGCGGGCGGGATCGACATCCTCAGGCGCGAGTTGGCCACCCGTTCGACGAACGCGTGCGTTGACCACGCGCTCTGCTCGAGTTGCAGCTGCCCCCATTCGATCTGCAATTGATCGCGACGCGCGGTGAGTGTTTCCAGCTCGACGAACAGCGCGCGCGCCTGATGCTTGCAGTAGATCGCCGCGGCCGCGGAAGCGAGTGTCGCCCCCCATATCAGCGGCATGGCGATGAGCATGAGGCGGCGGACGTTCACGCGACCAGCCTCTCCGCGACGCGCAATCGCGCGCTGCGCGCGCGTGGATTGGCAGCGAGTTCGCGCGCCCCAGGCTTTACCGCCTTGCCGATCAGCCGCAATTTCGGGCCTGCCGCAGCTGGGACGTGCGGCAGGCCGGCATACACCGGATCGACGCTCGCGTGGCGGCGCATGAAGAGCTTGACGGCACGATCCTCCAATGAGTGAAAAGAGATGACGCACAGGCGCCCGAGCGGCGCCAGCAACGTGAGGCTCGCCGTGAGACCGCGCCCGAGCTCTTCGAGCTCCTGGTTGATGTGCATCCGGATCGCCTGAAACGTGCGCGTCGCGGGATGCTTGCCGGGCTCCCGAGTGCGCACTGCCGCCGCGACGATCGCGGCCAGATCCGCCGTGCGGGTGATCGGAGCCTCTTGGCGGCGAGAGACGATCGCGCGCGCGATACGGCGTGCGAAGCGCTCTTCGCCGAGCTCGTGGATGACA
>DATBVX010000294.1:0-10890 GCA_036515135.1 Steroidobacteraceae bacterium | reverse complement strand
AAGCGAGGCTCGGCGAGCCATTCGCTGGAACAACCGTCGTGGTCACCCATCACCTGCCCCATCGGCGCAGCGTCGTTCCGAAATTTGCAGGCCATCCGCTCAATCCCTGTTTCGTGAGCCACCTGCCGACGCTCGTAAAGCCACCCGTAGCCCTGTGGATTCACGGCCACACGCATGAATCATTGGACTATCGCGTCCACGGAACGCGCGTGGTGTGCAATCCACGCGGATACTGTCCGGGCGAGCCCAATCCCGCGTTCGAGCCGGCGCTCGTCGTGGAGGTGTGAGCCGCATGCGGTCAGTCACGCGCGCGGCGCGGACGGGATGCGGCCATCGCAGACACGGGTGCCGGGTTGCAGTTGCAAACCCGGCACCCGTTGCAGGATCAGTCTATTTCTTCGGATCGTCCCCGCCGGCCCAGGCGATGAACAGCCAGCGGCCATTCTCTTTGACGAGGATGTCGGTGTAGCGGCCGCTGACGGTCTCGCGCTCTTTCTTATAGTTCTCGCTCGCGACCACATAGC
Organism: Steroidobacteraceae bacterium; assembly: GCA_036515135.1. GTDB lineage: Bacteria > Pseudomonadota > Gammaproteobacteria > Steroidobacterales > Steroidobacteraceae > DATBVX01. The sequence goes on along the minus strand of DATBVX010000294.1, from coordinate 10,366 downwards.
GGTAATTCACGACAGCCAAATTGCCCGTGATCGTGATTGAGATCGGGAACAGCTCTTGTTCCAGAGTTGTGCTGTTCGCATTGCTGTAGCGATTCCAGCGCGTCAGAGAGGCTCTGTTCTGTGGCATCTGCTGGTCAACGTCCCAGAAGCTCACGTTGGGGTGCACCATCGTCTCAATCCAGCTCAAGTCCTTGTCCTTTGCCATCTGCCACTGCTGCTCTTCGAACTTCCAGATCTCCTGCTGCGCGGAAGTCCAGGTCTGGGCTGAGGCTGTGCAGGCGAACGCGGCCAGTAAGACAGCTGCGAACAGCGATGAAAGTGCTTGATTAAACATCAGGTACCTCGTCTTGTTATGCGCGTAGTCCGCGCGTGGAAAAACTGTCGATGAGAAACGATGCCGGGAAAACTCAACTTGTAATGCGAAGTGTATACAGTCATGACTTGCGTTACCTGCGCACGCGCACGCCCTGCGCGCTATCCCACTGCAGCGCCCTGTCACTCTTCGGCAGCGGCGCCTCGGGCACGGAGCCGATCGTCACGCCTTGTGGCCAGTTGGGCGGGCAGATCGCGACGTAACGCGCGTAGCCTCCGAGGCCGCCCTGGAACTTGGGGAATCCGATCGTGACGAGGCAACCGACCTCGGGCACCTGATCGAGATGCGCGACGCCTTCGGCCTGCGCATAGCCGTTGTGCATCAGCCAGTACTCGCCCTCGAGCGTGGGGGTCGTGTCCGTGTCGAGCGGCTCGTGGCCGTGAAAGAGAATCTGGCGCTGCTCATGCAGGAACTTGAGCGCGGCCAGTGACACGCCGGGGAACACGGCGTTCGTGGCCAACTTGGGATCCGGCCACGCCTTCGACCAGTCGGAGCGCACCATCACGACGGAACCTTGCGGGACGCGACCGTGTTGCGCTTCCCAGGCCTCGATGTCCGCGACTTGCAGGTGATAACCCTGTTCCTTCGCAACCTGCTCCACGATCGAGATCACGACGAGCGGGCGCACGGCGTAGGTCGCGGGCAGCTCGTCGATGGTTGGGTACTCGGGCGCCCAGTGCGCGGGCGGATCGAGCTGCGTGCCGAACTGATCGGTGGTGAGCTCGTAGTGTGTAGCCTCGAAGCCGTCGCTCGCGTACTGGTAGGGCTTGCCGGTCTCGGGATTCACGCTTGGTCCGAACTTCGCGGGGCCGAATCCTTTCCACACCGGGCTCGTCGGCGCAAGCGTGTGCGTCAAGTCGATGTACTTCGCCCCTTTAAGCGATTGATCGTAGAGCGACCACAAACCGGGGGCCGTGGCGGCGGGCTCGCCGGGCGGCCAACGATTACACGCGGTGAGCACTGAGAGTGTCGCCAGGGATGCGGCGATACGGACTGCTGTTCTCCGTGTCATGGCAGATCTCCGCGGGCGCGTGCGTGGGCGCAGGCGCGGGATCATACGCCGGAGGTTTGCAGTCGGCGGCGTAATGGTCCAGTTGCGCTTCTCAATCAACACGTTACAAGCCTGTCGGCGCAGATTGCCATCAGCTGGCATCACCCCTCAAACGCGTCGCGCCGTACATCCACGCTCCTTGTCCGCTGCAGACACGCTTCGGTGTCCTATCTGTGCGAATGCAGCCGATTACCGCGTGGCCCGGCCGCACATCACATCCAAGACTCTCGCGAAAGCGCGGAACTACCTATATGTATATGGTGCATATACAATTGCCATGAGGTACTCCTTCGACCCGACGAAGAATGCGACCAACCTGCGCAAGCTATGAAAAAGGTGTATGACTTCAGCAAGGGCCGTCGCGGTGCGGTAATTCCGGCAGCCGGTAAGACGCGCATCACGATTTACCTGGACGAAGTCATTGTCCGCTACTTCAAGGCCCAGTCAGAGAAGACAGGCAAAGGCTATCAGACGCTGATCAACGAGGCGTTGGCGGCGCACATCGGCGCGGACGAGAAGCCGCTCACCGCATCGGCGGTTCGGCGCATTCTACGCGAGGAGATCGAGGCAGCTCGTCGTTAGGTGTTGAGGCGGAAATATCGGTCCGATTCTCCCTTGGCATTGACGTGCGGCACCTCGTGGGGGCCCATCAGCTTCATGACGGCGGACATTGTCCCGGCGGTGCCGCGGCGTCTGGATGTTCGATGCAGGTCTTGATGCGCGGGTCATACCAGAGCGCCGGGAATTCTGGTTCCACACTGAAAGTCGCCCGCGCTCGGGTCCCGTAGTTGCCGCAGTTCTTTGCCTCCACCGTCAGCTTGCGAGTCAGGAGCTTCGCAGCCAGCGCATCGCGCTCATCAAGGGCAGTGAATGTCAGCAGCTCCATTCCAATCTTGTCGCGCCAATCGTGAATCTCCGCGTTGCTGAGACACCCGGGATTGTCCTTGGCAATATTGCAGCGTTGCTTGGCCGGGTCGCTGATGTGGCTCGTCACCAGCGTATCAACCGTAAGCGCCGATTCTTGCTTTGAGAGAGGCAGCTGAATCCGGTAGGCGTAGGGGCTGCGGAACTGGCCCTCGGGGAACTCGCATCCGGATTCCGACGTTGCACAGTGTTGCGCGAACCGCTGCAGCCGGTGCAGCGCGTCGAGGACGTCATCCTGCACCTGTTCAAGGCGCTCGATCTGTTCCGCGGTGAGCGATCTATCGTGGTTGAGCTCAACGCAGCCGTTGGTCATCGTTGCGCCGATGAACAGTGCCGGATGATCCAGTGCGTACTGGATTTCGTCGTAAAGCGTGTTGTAGGAGCCCCAGTAACTCGCGAGCTCGTCGTATTCGTTCTCTTCCACAAGCAGGGACGCCGCCGGCCAGTTCGACAGCGTCTCGTAGGGCATCACCGCCATATGGAAGTCTTTGCGCGCATCTTCGGCGAGCGCAGACAACACCTCTAGTTTTTTGATGAGGTCGGCGCTCGTCACCGGGATGCTGTCGCGGCGACCTCCCGTCTGGAAGATCGAGATGTGCATGTTCTTGCCCTTGGTCGCGCTGCTGCCCGACTGCTCCATCGAGGCGTGAAATCGCGCGCCCCATCCCGCGCCCGCCATTTCGGCTGACAGGGTCTCCTGCTGCTCCTGCGATTGTGTCTCGATGGTAATGACGCCGGTGAGCTTTGCGCCGCTGAAGATCGCGGACACGAACGCATTGCCGCAAAGGTGCAGAAATTCAGTCGGGTCGCGTTTCCCGGCGAGTTTCCGCGCCTCCGGCGTCAGGCGAATCTCGCCCTGCCGGCCGCCGCGTTCCGAAATCAGGCTGACATCGGCCGTGGCCGTATTCCAGTTCGCCGGCACCGGGGCTGCAAAGCGCACGCCATTTTCAACGCTCGCGTTCATGACGAAGTTCGATGAGAAGCCGGTGATGTTAAGGTCCTTGGCGAACTTCGCTTTGCCGCTGGCGGCGAATCCGATCGTCTTGACTGAAGCCGCCGCGGACATTCCCATGCTCTGCATCAGTTCATAGCTGTCCGAGACTTCACTCATGGTCATGTAGCGGGTCTGCGCCAGCTCGTTGCCTTCGACGAACTGCACGCAGATTGTCGGCACGGGCTCATTGTCCACGCTGTTCCAGCCCCAGCCGAGGCTGATGCCGGTGTCGGGCACCTCGACGATCTCGATCGACGCCGTGGGTGGCGGGCGATAGGAAGCGCTCTGGGGATCGGTCGCCGATTCCGTCTTGCCGCCGGGTGCAGGTCCGTCGGTTGGCGATCCGTTGCACGCCGCGAGGGCCGCGACCAGCCAACAACCCAGAACGCCTGAGCGAGTGACTTTCGGGCCAGGCTCGCGCGGACACGGTACGGTGGCTGGGCCCGCGATGCGGATGGAGTTCGTCATTGCGATTGCCTTTGAAGTCACGAGAGCCAATTCCCAGGCCCGTTTCCCCTGCATGGTGCGACCCTGGCGCGGGATCCGCAAATCTGCGCGTTCACCTGAGATTCAACGCTGACGTGCGGTACGACAAGCCATGGAAGGACCGTCGTCGTGCCCGAGCTCGGTTAGGACAAGAGATATGCGACTACGCGTTCGACGTGCAGACGCGTCGTGTCGAGGACCGCAATCCCGAGATCGCCGGCCTCACGCAGGAGCAGTGGCAACTCGGTTCCCGCGAGGACGAGTCCGTCGATCCGCTCCTCGTGCTTGAGGCGCTCAATGAGCGTGCGAAACGCCTGGCGCGTTTCCGGGCGGAATACGCCAAGTACCAGCTCATTCATGTATTTGTCGTGAACGAATGCTTGCTCCTCAGCGTTCGGTACCACCAGTTCGATGCCGGCCTTACTAAAGACGTCGCTGTAGAAGCGCCCTCGCATCGTGAATTGCGTGCCGAGCAGGCCGAGCCGCTTGAGACCCTGCACTTGGGCGGCCTGGCACGCGGTCCCGACGATGCTGATCAAGGGAATCGGAGAGGCGGCCTGAAGTGCGTCGAACACGATGTGCGGTGTGTTGGCGGCGAGCAGCGCGAAGTCCGCGCCGGCAGACGCAAGCTTGCGAATCTCTGCGCCGAGATAATCCGTGACGTCGGCGAGCCGATTGCTCGCAATCAGATCCAGCATCTTTGTCATGTCGATGCTGTTGATGAGCAACGGCGGGTAGCTGCCATCCGGTCTCCGTTCGCGATACAGCGCGATGATCGAACGGTAGTAGTCCACCGTGGACTCGGGGCCGGTGCCACCGATGAGGCCTGCGGTTTTCACGCGCGAGTTCACTGGAAGATTGTAGCGTGGGTTCGAAGGCCACCCTCACTCCCTCCCTCTCCCGCAAGCGGGAGAGGGAGTGGAAGACATCATGCGGCAATCCGCAATTGAGACTCGTCGGGGTTGTCTGCTATTAAGGCGGCGATCCAAAACGAGGAAATGAACCATGAAGAACCTGCTTTCGGCGATCGTCGCACTCGTTGCGCTGCATGCGTCAGGCGTATGCCTCGCCACCGGACTCGCGACCTGCGACTCCGGGCCGCAGGAAACCTGGCAACCGCAGTCCAAGCTCGAGAAGCAGTTGACGGACAAGGGCTGGCAGGTCCGACGCATCAAGATCGATGGCGGCTGCTACGAGGTCTACGCGATCAACGAGAAAGGCGAGCGGGTCGAGGCCTACTTTCACCCGCAAACGCTCGAGCCCGTTCCCACGAAGAAAGAGTGATCCCGCTGGGTGCGGCGATGAACCCCACTGTCAAGGTGTGGGACGCGCTGGTGCGCGTCGGCCACTGGTCGCTCGTGCTCAGCGTCATCTTTGCGTGGCTGACGCGACACGGCTGGGGCCGATGGCACGAATGGATCGGCTACGTGTCACTCGCGATCGTCGCGGTACGCATCGTATGGGGATGGACCGGATCGCAACACGCGCGCTTTGACGATTTCGTGCGCTCGCTGGCGGTGATCTGGCGGTACGCGCGGCAAATGCTGCAAGGTCGGGAGCCGCGCTATCTCGGCCACAATCCCCTGGGTGGGTGGATGATCCTCGCACTACTTTTCAACGTGACGCTCGTCGGCGTGAGCGGGTGGCTATACACAACAGATCGCTTCTGGGGCGTCGAGTGGGTCGAGACCCTGCACTCGATGCTCACCGATTTGCTGCTCATTCTCGCCGCCGTGCATGTGCTTGGTGCGTTGTATGCGTCTTTCCGCCACCGCGAAAATCTTGTCGCTGCGATGGTGCATGGTCGCAAGCGGCCAGCGGAATGAACGAGGCACATGTCAAAAATAGGGGCAGACCCCATTTCCCCCGACCCTCACCCCAACCTTCTCCCACAAGCGGGAGAGGGAGCGCGAAAGGAAACGTCAGGGACTTCCCGAAAGCTGTGTCATCACGTGAACCATCGCGTGGGTGTCGAAGCGGCAGTACTCGAGCAGTGACGTCTTGAGGTGATCCTTTCTCTCCTGTGAAGTCCTGGGACTGATCGCTTCCAGATACACCCGCTGGGCCTCGTCGCCCTCTTTCACGTCGCCGAGATTCTCGTAGCGCAGGTCCGGCACGACGGCGGGCAACACCGCCTTGATCGACCAACTGCCTCGCATCGCCGGGTGGTAGTAGCCGCGCTTGATGATCGGCAGCAGATCCACGAGTCGCGGCTCGAGCGCGCGCAGCGTGTCGGCCAGCGTCGGCACGAGTTGTGCGAGTGACTGGACGCATTGGCGTTCGTAGTTGGAGTACGTAAGGATCGGGCCGTCACCGCCGAGCGCCTTGAGCAATGCCTGCGCCACACCTCGAGACGGCAATTCGCCACTCAGGTCGAGATAGTCGAGATGCTCGAGCACACCGGGCGATTTCTCGATGTGGATCGACCATTGAAATGGGATCACCTGGTACGGGCGCGTGCCCGGCCAGATCGGGACCGCGAAATTGATGGTTTCGAAGTCGAGGTAATAGCGCGGATAAGGAATCGCGCGCAGCTCGTCGCGCAGTGTCGGCTGGATCTCGGGGCGATTGGCGACCGTCGCGCGCCACACGCGCAGCCGTGTCTCGCCGCTCACCTCCTCTTCCGGCACGTCGCGCAGGTCGCGGAAGCCCCGCGCCACGTATTCATTGAGCTTGGGTCCGAGATTCGGCAGCGCAGTGAGCGGGTACTCGGTCTTCGGCCAGCAGTAACTGATGAACGGGCACTCGTACGGCGCGCGGCAATGTGTTCCGACCGGGATATTGGGTTCGGAACCGGCGAGCACCTGCTGGGCTCGGCGTGTCCATTCGGGTACTTGTGGCGCGATGCGGCGCGCGAGATCGCCGATCGGCTCCTCGGTGAGCAGTCCCGCGTATTCGCCATTGCCGCGATATGTGAATTGATTGTCGATATGCGCCAACGCGATGTCGTTCACGCGCACGCCGGCACCGTCCAGCACCCAGGTCTGTATGGCGACGTCGGGCGTGTACTCCTCTTTCATCTTCGTTGAGGACTTCACTTCGACCAGCCGCGTGCGGGTTGGCGAGTGCTCAAGGATGTCGGTGCGCACGAGAACGCCTTGATGCTCGAAGGTGGCTTCGAAGAAGACCCGCGGGCGGCCCTCTCCTGCAAGCGGGAGAGGGAGTGACCCCTGGCCCGCGACGCGAGGCGACTGGCCGGCGGAAGTAGTGAGCAGCGCCTGCGTCTGTTTGAGTGCGGCGGTGAGATTGTTCGAGGCGCCGATGTGGATGCCGGTGCCGTTGTCGTAGAGCTTGCGCGCGATTTCGCCGACCCGGTGACCGGTGTCGAAGAGCGCCTGAGTCGCGGGACTCACCTCGGCGAGCTCGGGGCGCTTGGTCTCGAGCCAGAGGCGCTTGGAGCATTGCAGGAAATTGAGGAGACGGGTCTTGGAGAGACGCATGACATGCAGGGTAAACCAAGACCCCTCACCCTACCTTCTCCCCGCAGGGGAGAGGGCAGGAAAAAGAGGGGTTCGGGTCAGCGCGCTGGCGTTTCGCCATGACGCACCATCCAGCCGTCATAGCGGCCGTTGAGCTCGCGGGCGAGGATCGTGAAGCGCTTTGACAGCGCAGTGAGGTCGTCCACGATCAGTCGCATCGACTTGCGCGCGTGCAGGCTGATGCGCTCGCCTTCATCGCCTTCGAGTTGCCGCATGTCTATCGTAAACCCTTCGGGCTCGAGCATCTTGGCCACTTTCTGGGCAGCCGCCTGATTGGGCAACACGAAGAAGAAATCGAGCTCGTGCGCGCTGAAGGGATCGAGCCCGCGATCGCGCAGCTGCCGGATGACCTTGGCGTCAAAGTTCTCCGGGCGCTGGAGCGACCGCCGGCGCAGGGTCACGAAGATCCGCAGCCCCGCGAGCGCCAGAACGATGAGGATGAGCAGCGGCAACCATTTCACGAGATCTTCCTCCGGACCGGGCCTTTATACCCGAGTCTTCGGCGCGGCACCGCGGGACATGGCGGGCTTGAAGCGATTCAATCTCCGCCGGAGAAATACTGCCGCTGGCGACTGCGGTCGGTGTCGCCGAAATAGCTTCGAAACCAGTTGTTGCTGATGTCGAGAAACTTGAATTTGGTCTCGCTGGGAGCTTGCTGAGCGGCCGCCCATTCGCGAAATGCGTAATGATTCCACAGCCGCATGTACTCGCCCACGTAAATGTCGGCGACGCGCTTGTTACCGCGAATGACCAGCATGTTCTCGTCGTTCCCGGTGGTGGAGGCGTCGCTGAAGTTGGCGGAACCCGTGACGACGATCGAATCCTCGCTCAAGGGATCGATCAGCATGAACTTGGTGTGAATGAACTGCACGTGGGTGTTCAGGCCCGTGAGCGTCTCTTTCACCCAGCGGTCGAACTTGTTGGTCGCGAGCCGGTTGCCGACGGCAAAGCGGTTCTCCTTCTTCCTGCGCAGACGCAGCATTTCCTTCTCGGCCGCGGGCTTCTTCGCCTTCGGGATGCCCGGCCCGAGGAGCTTGTCGAGCAGCGCATAGCGCAGCATTGCCGTGCCGTTGTCGTACACGTTGAGAAACACCTTGTTGATGCCGAAGGCGAAGGTCATGAAGAGGGCACCCTGGGTCTCCATCGCGCGCTGCGCGTACCAATCGAGCGCGGCGAGCGTCTGCTGTGGGCTGAAGATCGTAATGGTGCCGACCGGTGGCTTGCCAGTTGGGAGCTGATTCATCGCTGACAGATCCGTGCGCAGCGTCTGATGGTCCGGATTGTCGACGATCAAATTCCAGCACTGGTGGTAGGCCGCCGCCACGTTGGCATCATCGACGATGTGCACGACATTCGTCTGCCCGTACACGCCGCCCAGCGAAAAGTTCGTCGAGCCGGTCAGCACGGCTTGCGGCGCACCGTTCTTGAGCAGAACGATGAACTTGTGGTGCGAGATCGGTGGCTTCTTGACGTCGGCGCGCGTGATGCGATCCTTGCACAGCGATTTGATGTGCACCGATTGGGCAGTGGCGCGATTGTCATCGCGGGGGAAGACCTTGCCGTTGCTGTCGGGCGGATTGTTGCAGGCATCGTAGAGAATCTTGACGTCGGCGCCTCGCTGGTGCGCGGCTCGCAGGGCCTGCGCAAAACTCTTGAGGCGGAATTCGTAAGCGGACACTCGCACGCTCCAGGAGCTGTCGGCCGCCCGCCCGACAAACGCCTCGATCGCCTCGTAAGCCCCGCGGGAAAGCCAGGCCCATCGAGGATCATCCGGATTGGACTCGTCCGGTCTCACATTGCCGAAGCGACGTGCGAATTCCTGCGAAGCCGCGGCGCCGCGATTGAAGAACACATCGTGATTGCCCGCCGCTTCCGATTCGGTTGTGACCTTGAGCTCGACTTCGTCGAACGGGGTCAGCGTGGACGGAGTGCCGGTGAGCGCCTGGACCCGATACGTATAGGTCCGCCCAGGCTTGGCCGTGAAGTCGGACCAGGTGAAACCCTGGATCGGGTGCTCGTTCGTCGGGTATTTCGAGCCCGGCAGAAAACCGGGATCGGTCGCCTCGAACGTCTTCATGCCCTCCATCCAGTGGGCTTCCTCGCCGTCGTGATCCGTGCGGTGGATTGCGAAGCCCATATGGCCCTCGCAATCCGCTTTTTTCAGGTTCATGCCCAGCATCACGACGTGCGCCCCGGCGATGGCTTGGGCCGTGAGTTTTTGCGACGATTTTCGAATTCTCATGGCTATCCCTCCTGCCATCATTTCTGGGGCGGTACGCAGTCCTCTCCTTCGGCCGTCTTTTCGCACCACTTGTTCAAATCAACGGCATAGGCGCTCTGTCGGACCTCGGACTTGATCTTGCCCAGAGCGGCCGCCGAGTCCTGGTTGGGCTGGACCGGCACCACGGTTCGATACCAATCGCCGCGCTTGACCACCTGCGCCTCGTCGAACCCCGCGGCTTTCAGTTTGTCGACCTCGGTTTGCGCGGATTCCCGGCTCTTGTCGGCGCCCGCGACAATCACCATGTTGTCGGTGCCCGACGGCTGCGCCGCCTGCGTATTCGAGAGCGCCTGCTCGGCCGCGGTCGAAGCGCCGCTACTCGCGCTCCCGCGTGCGATCGCCTCAAGCGCCCCAACCGCCCTATTGGCGGCATCCGTATCGCTGGTGGCGGCAATCGCGGCGAGCGCCTGGACGTTGCTGGGCGTCGGATCGGTCGTCACGACCTTGATGACCAGATCGGTGTATCCCAACGACGCCAGCACGGTGAGCGCCGCCTGCTGCTGGTTTTCGTCCGCCTTGTTCGCCAGATACTCGAAGTACTGCTTGACCACGCTGGCCTTGTCGAGCAGCAGGCGCTGCTGGCGTTCGAGCTCGAGGCGGTCCTGGTTGATGCGGTTCGCTACGGTTTCCTGCGTCTTGTAAACGTTGGTGAAGTAGATGCCAAGCGCGCCGATGACGAGCGGCGTGAGCACCGACACCATTGTGATGAGTACGGGCTTGTCCGAGTCGCTCATAAGTGTTCTCCCTTCAGGTCGCTACGAGCATCTTGAGCAGATTG
>DATBVX010000293.1:0-9724 GCA_036515135.1 Steroidobacteraceae bacterium | reverse complement strand
GCGCGGAAGCGCCACCTCAAATGACCAATAAGCCGTGTCCGGCACCTAATAATCCTGCTGGGTTCGCGCGTATTGTACGAAGTAGTCGAGCGCCTGTGGGTTCACCGTGGCATCGCGATTGGCCACCTTCTCGGGAGCCATTCCCATGAGAATGCGGCGCACGGGTACTTCCATCTTCTTGCCGGACAGGGTGTAGGGAATGGCCTCTATCTGGTAGATCCTGTCCGGCACGTGGCGCGGGGAATATTCGCTCCGCAGTTTCGAGCGGATCCTGTCCGCCATCGCTTCATCGAGCGCCACGCCTTCGCTCAGCTTCACGAACAGCGGCATGAAGAACGTCCCGCCGGGCAGATCGAGATTGACAATCAGCGAATCGTCGACCCCGGGCAGCGAGGCGAGCGAGCGATAGATCTCAGCCGTGCCGATGCGCACGCCATGGCGATTGAGCGTGGCGTCGGATCGACCGAGAACAAAGCAGCCGCCGCGGGCATTGATACGAAAGAAATCGCCATGGCGCCAGATGCCCGGATACTCGTCGAAATAGGACGAGCGGTAGCGCGAACCATCGGTGTCGTTCCAGAAGCAGACAGGCATCGACGGCATGGGCTTCGTGATCACGAGCTCACCGACCTCGTCGACTACGCTCTCGCCCTTTTCATTGAATGCTTCGACCGCGCACCCGAGCGATCGCGCCTGAATCTCACCGGCGTAGATGGGCAACGTCACGACACCGCCAACCACACCGGCGCAGACATCCGTGCCGCCGCTCCCGGAGCTCGCCCAGAGATCCTTCTTCACGTTGTCGTAGAACCAAGCCTGGCATTCCGGCGTCACCGGCGATCCGGCGAGCATCACTGACTCGAGCTTGGTCATCTCGAACCGGTCCTTAGGCACGATTCCCGCCTTCTGGAGGATCGCGACGTAGGTCGGGCTTGCGCCGAAAAAACAGGTGCCGGAATCCTCGACCATCTTCCACAGGATGTCCGGCTGAGGGTAAGCGGGATTGCCGTCGTATAAGACCGGAACGACATCGGACAACAACGCGCTCACCAGGAAATTCCACATCATCCATCCGGTAGTGGTGAAAAAGAACATCCGGTCGCGCGCGTGCAGGTCCATGTGAAAGTGAAACAGCTTCAGCTGTTCCAGCAGGATTCCGCCGTGACCGTGCACGATCGGTTTCGGCAGTCCCGTCGTACCGGACGAGAACAGGATCCACAACGGATGGTCGAAGGGCACCTGCTCGAAGTTGAAATCGCCTGCCGCGACCGGGGGATGCTCGAACAGCGCATCCCAGAGAAGCGTGTGCCCGGAGAGCGGTGCACGGTCGGCAGCGTCGAGATATGGAATGTAGATCACTCGCTCGAGTGAGGGGAGCTGGCCGATGATGTCGCGCATTTCGGCCTTGCGACTGAACGGTTTACCTCCGTACTGATAGCCGTCGACGCACAGCATCACCTTGGGCGAGAGCTGCGAGAACCGATCCAGCACGCCGCGCGTGCCGAAATCCGGGCCGCAACTCGACCAGATGGCGCCGATGCTGGTGGTCGCCAACATGGCGATGCCGGCTTCAGGGATGTTGGGCAGGCAAGCGACGATCCGGTCGCCCCGTTTCACGCCCAGCTTGCGCAGCTGTGTGGCCAGGACGCGGACCTTTCCGCCCAGTTCTGGCCACGTCATTTCGCGCAGGCCCGTCCTTTCGTTGAGATAAAGCAGCACCTCCTTGCCCGGCCGCTCATTGCGAAGGGCGTGCTGCGCGTAGTTGAGCCTTGCGCCCGGGAACCACTCGGCGCCCGGCATCGTGCTCTTGCCGAGAACCTTGTCGTACGGGACTGACGCTTCGATCGCAAAATACTCCCACAGCGCGCCCCAGAATCCGGCCAGGTCGGTCACCGACCAGCGCCACAGATCCTCGTATGTCGCGAACTTGAGGTTCCGCTTGGATTCGAGCCAGCGCAGGAAACGCGTGATTTCGGCATCCGCGACACGCCGTGGACTCGGCGTCCAGAGCAGATCGCCTTCGTTGACGCGGGTGCTCATCAGGATGGGGCTGCCACCAACTCCGGAAGGCGCCGCGATGGTGGCCGCACCACGAACAAGACCACCGCCCCGATCAGGCACCAGATGGAAAACGTCATGAAGCTGCCTGCGTAGCCGTAGCCCCTGTCATACAGCCAGCCCGCAACGTAAGGCGCGAACACGCTCGAGAGGGTGTTGACGGCCACGGCGAGCCCCGCCAGGGACGCGAATACCTTGGTGCCGTAGTAGTTGCTCAGCACCGCCATCAGGCAAACGACGCCGCCACCGAAACCGATACCGAGGGAAGCGGCGAACGCGAAGAGCTGCAAGGTACCGCGGGCATCGATCACCAGATAGAGCCCCAACGCGAAGAACGCCGTGAACGCGGCCCAGAGATACCGCGGGTCAAATCGATCGCCCAACGCCGCCACGACGACCTTCGCCAGAATTCCGGTTCCCGCAAGGATGCTGATGGCCCAGGCGCCAGCGGCGCGCGTATGCCCAAGGTCCTCGAGATGCACGACACCATGCGCAAGGTAAAGCGTGTAGCCACAGCTCCCGCCTACGAGTGAAAGGACCATGAGCCAGTAGGCAGGAGTCGACAATGCTTCGCGGTAAGTCCACTCCTCGGTCGTCACGAAGGACGCAATAGGTCGGCCACGGGCGCCCCCTGTGGCCTTCTTCTCGACGCCGTCCGCAACCTGGCCCAGATCGGATGGCTGTTCCTTTACGAAGGCGAGAGCGACTACTGCCGTGCACACCGTCAGCGCCGCCATCAGCCACCACGCCATGCGCCAGTTGCCGTCCGTCATCGTGATCACGCGATTCATCAGGGGCGACGCCACGAATCCACCCAGGGCACCCGCCGAATAGAGGATCGAGAGCGCAAGCGCGCGGCGGCGGACAAACCAACGCGCCAAACCGGCCTGCGACGTGAGCGCCGCACCGATCGAGACGCCCGACCCGATGAGCAACCCCAGCACGATTGCAGCCTCGACGCGCGTCGACACGACGGTCGCCATCAGGGCCGAGCCGAGAAATAGCAGCCCGCTGCCGATGACGAGCGTCCGGCGCACTCCCAAGCGATTCACGAGCATCGCCGCCGCCGGTCCTGCAACTCCGGTCATGCCGATGTACGCCGAGAACAGCAGTCCAAGGGTCGCTCGGTCAAAGTGCAGATCCATCGCCATCACGGTGTTGATGACGCTCTGCCCGTATGCCGGGAATCCCAGGTTGATGAACGTGACCGTCCAGAATGCCGCCAGGAGCTTCCACCCGTAGAACCCGGAACCCTGCATGATCGATCCCCTCTGCGCGCCCGTTGCCGTAACTTTTGCGTTCAGCCGCTGGTTGTCAGGAAGTCGAGCACCGTCCTCGTGAAGAGCGGGGCCGCTTCGACATTGGAAAGATGCGCGGTTTCAAGCTCGACAAGTCGCGCACCGCGAATGTGCTCGGCAATGTACCGGCCGTGCTCGGGCGGCGTGGCTGGGTCCTGCGCACCATTGATGACCAGCGTTGGCGTCGCGATCCGCTTGAGCGCGTCGCGTTGGTCCATGTCGCGAATGGCTGCGGCACACGCCGCGTAGCCCTCGGGTGGCGTACCGAGCAGCATGTCGCGAATGCGGTTGATGATCTGCGGATTCGCCTGCCGGAATCCCGGCGTGAACCAGCGCTCGATGACGGTATCAGCCACCGCCGCCATGCCGCCCCGGCGCACGGACTCGATGCGCGAGTTCCACAGGTCCGGATCGCCGAGTTGGGCCGAGGTATTACACAGGACGAGTCGCTCGAGGCGCCCGGCTTCATGGGACGCGAGCCACACACCGATCATTCCGCCCAGCGACAGCCCACAGAAACTCACTGTTCGAAGCTCGAGCGCTTCGAGCAGCGCCAGGACGTCGCGGGCCAGCAGCGCGAGGCCATACGGACCAGGAGAAACGTCCGAGGAGCCGTGGCCGCGGGTGTCGTAGCGCAGGACACGAAAGTGCCGCGAAAACTCCCGGATCTGCGGATCCCACATCGCCAGCGTGCTGCCGAGCGAGTTCGACAACACGAGCGTGGGAAGTCCCTCCGGGCCGTCCCAGCGATAGAAGAGGCGCGCATTGGCTGCGGTGACGAACGACAATTGCAGCGATCCTTGAGTTCGGCCGATGCGCGCGGGACGCGTGCCCGATGCAGTGTACAGCGAGCCGACGCTTCAACCCCACACTTCGCGAGCCGTCTCGACGATGAGCCGCAGTTTCGCGATCTGTTCTTCGAGTGTCAGCGCATTGCCCTCGACAGTGGACGAGAACCCGCACTGCGGGCTCAGGCACAGCTGCTCGAGCGGCACGTACTTCGAGGCTTGCTCGATGCGGCGCTTGAGCTCGTCCTTGTCTTCGAGCGCACCCTTCTTGGTCGTGACCAGTCCGAGCACCACCTGTTTGCCCTTCGGCACGAAGCGCAGCGGTTCGAATCCTCCCGAACGGGCATCGTCGTACTCCAGGAAGAATCCATCCACCGCGAGCTGGCCGAAAAGCGCCTCGGCGACATGGTCATAGCCACCCGATGCCACCCACGACGAACGGAAATTGCCCCGACACAAATGCGTACACACCGTCATGCTCTGTGGTTTCCTGGCGAGCGCCGCATTAATAAGCTTGATGTAGATCAGGTGTTGGTGCTCGGCGTCGCCGCCGAGTTTCCCGACGTATTCGCGCTGCGCCGGATCGTTGAGATACGCGAGGCTGGTGTCGTCAAGCTGCAGATAGGTGCATCCCCGCTTCCCAAGCGCTTCGATTTCGTTCGCATAGACTCCCGCGAGGTCATCCCAGAACGCTTCCATGTCCGGGTAGACGTTGGGGTCGATCGCCGCGCGGCCGCCGCGATAGTGAATCATGCCGGGCGCAGGGATCGTCAATTTCGGGGTGCCCTTGGTGAGCGACTTCAGGAACTGGAAATCCTCGGCGAAGATCGGCTTCTCAAGCCTTAGCCGTCCGACGACCTTGAGCGCCGAGGGCGTGAACTCGATGTCGCCCTTCTCGCTGTGGAAGGTGACCTTGAGATTGTCCCGCTCCTTGGTGACGCCGCCGATCTCATAGAGGAAGTCCATGTGCCAGGAGGCGCGGCGAAATTCCCCGTCGGTGATGCCCTGCAGACCGATGTCTTCCTGCAGCTTTACCGCCTTGCGGATGCAATCGTCCTCGATCCCGTGCAACTCCGCTGCCGAGATCTTGCCCGCATTGTGGTTCTGGCGTGCCTGCAACAGCTCCGTCGGGCGCAGAAAACTGCCGACATGATCGGCACGGAATGGCGGCGTGGTACGTCTCACTGAACTGCTTCTGGAAGGTGTCCAGAATGGTAATAAGCCACAACTACTGCGGCAAGTTGCGCGCGAGATAGGCGGCCAGCGCGTCGAGCTCCGCGTCGCTGATCTCGGTCTTGCGGAAGAACGGCATGATCGACACGCCGTTGCGGACGAACTGTTTGACCGTCTCGGGCGTGAGATCGGTACGCTCTTCCAGCGCAGCCGGTTTGGTCCCCTGGTAAAGCGCCTCGAGCGCGGCCGTACCGGGGTTTCCGGGCGCGTTCGAATGACAGGGGGCGCACCACTTGTTGAAGACTGCGTGACCCTGCTGCATCGGTGTCGGGTCCGCAGCGCGCACGCCTAGACTCACGACCGCGCCGACTGCGACCGCGATCGATATGGTCAGGACGACGCGCTTCATCGGCGAGCTCCCCGCAGGTGCTGAGGCCAGATGCCGTAGCGACCGGCCGACAGGATGCCATTGGGATCGACGGCGTCCTTGAGCCTCTCGAGAAAACGCAGCAGTGCGTGATTGTTGAACGAGTACGTGCTCATGATCAGGTCCTGGTACGCGGGCGCCGTGCGGTATTCGCCCCAGCCCTGATCGGCCGCGATCCTGACGAGTTGCGCGAAGGCCGCGCGGGTTTTCTTGTTCTTCTCGACGTCGTGCGTGACCGGGAAGCCGAACAGGAACAGAAATGACCGCTCCCAGAAGCAGAACGGGATCGAGAATGGCGGCACGGGCAGACCGTATTCCCGCCCTGCCCGCGCAAATACGCGATTCGCCTCGAACACTTCCTCTCCCGAACGCGGGATGATCGGCGAGAACCACTGGTGGCCGTTGGTGGGCGTGGGATTGTTGGCGTTTCTTGCACCGAAGGAGAAGATGGACAGGTTCGGAATGCCGAACTCCACCTTGTGCACCTTTTCCTTCTGCTCCGCGCTCAACGGCAACTTGATCAGGACGCCATCGACAAACGTTGCACTGCGAATCTGCGCGAACTTGTCCTTGGCGTATTCCCATTGGGCCTGCAGCGCTTTCGCGGGCCCGTAGAACTTGAGCGTGCAGCTCCAGGCCGCCTTCCCCTTGCGTGCGGCGTAGTCGTCGAGAGCGCGCGTGTCGCGCTCGACCGCCTTGGCGATAAGTGTGGCGAGCTCAGGGCTGAGCGGCGGTGCATCATCGGCTGCCGGCAGCCCCATCACCGGACTGCTGAGCTCGGAAATGCCCTGGCACACGCGTCCGCTCTCGAGAGAGTTGAGAATGTCGATGAGCGGTATCAGGTCGTCGTGGCGCGGCACGAGCACGGTGCCGGTCATGTAGGCATCCGGCTCGGGCATGAGCCACAAACCCATCTTTGTGACTACGCCAAAATTCGATTGCGAGAAGATGCCGTCGACCCATGGACCGTAGCCGGTCTTGTACTGCTGCCAGGTCTTCGATCCGGGCATCGCGCCCATGCCGGTGCGCAGGATTTCGCCATCGGCGAGCACGATTTCCATGCCACAGTGAGAATCGAAGTGGTTACGAAACTGGTGCGTGGTGTAACCGCCGCCACGATCCAGCGCGTTGCCCATCACGCCGCCCCAACCCGGATCGGGCACATCGACCATGAGCTTGAGCCCCCTCTCCTGGATGTGGCGATACAGATCGAAATAGCTCACGCCCGGCTCGACCAGCGCGTACGCGCTGCGCTCGTTGACCTCGAGGACGCGGTTCATGCGCTTGAGGTCGAGCACCACGCTGCCCGAATAGTTCGGCGCTGAGCCGCCGTAGCCCAGGTTGCGTCCGGTCGAGATCGGATACAACGGAACTCTGTAACGATTGGCGGCTCGCACGACCTCCTGCACTTGCTCGACGGATCCGGGTGCCACCGCCGCCGAGGCAGCGCGCTCCTCCGGTTCACCCCAGAACGGCGAGTACGCATCGCGATAGAGCGCAACGTCCTCATCACTCGTGAATAGCCACTCCTTGCCGACGGCGGCTTCGAACTGGCCCAAAGCAGCAGCGAAATCTGTCGCACTGACACCGGGAGGCGTTTTCATTCTTGTGGCTCGCTCAAGAATTCAGGTGCTCGATGGTCTGGTGACCGGCGCGATCACCCAGGAGATCAGCGTGTGGGGATCGGCGTCGGCGAAGTCTGCACCGACGGCAGCCTGCTGCAAGCTCACGTATCCGGTCAGCGCACGGCCGAAAGCGCCCTTCGCAGCGCGCCGGTGGTCGGCACGCAGCACGACCCGCATGCCGAAGTCCCACGCCAGCCGTTCGAGGCAGAAAAGCGGACCGTGCGCCGTCAGACCTGCGATGGTCACCGGACCCTTGCGCCACTGCGGATAGAGGTCGTCGTACCACAGGTTGGTCATGTCGCCATCGATTGAATGGACGGCGAGCCCGAGCTGCGACATCTCACGCCCGAACTCCCGTGCTTCGGCAACCCGTTGATCGAAAATCACTTTGTAGATCGATAGCCTCTGGTGTCGGGCATTCCTTGACGCGCTGGAAGGCATCCATCCGGCGTCGCCGACGATCGGCAGCGCGGTCACAGCGATTCCGCCTTGTAGCATTTCGCGTCGATTCATCTGCGCCACTCCCACCCGATTCCGCACCTAACCCTACGCTGGCGATCATCCGGCAAATCAACCGTAGGAGAACTCGCGATTCGACTATCCGTACGTGCGCTGAGCGGCGAGTTCAACGGCCAGGAGGGTCCCTACAATACGGGCCTCTTGAGGGTTCAACGTCCACGGGAATGAGGTATCGATCGATGCACATCGCAGGAACGGACAAGGCAATAGCCGCTTGCATGCTGGTCGCAGCCGGATTCCTCGGCTCGGCGGCGCAATCGCCCGCCCATGCCGCGGAAGCACCTCTCGAACTGCGCGTGATCACGTCGAGCGCAGCCAGCCTGCACACCAATTTCACGTTGATCCTGGGAAAGCAGGACGCCGTGCTGGTCGACGCTCCCTTCACGCGCAGCGATGCGCATCGGCTGGTGGCGGATATCCTCGAGAGCGGCAAGGTCCTCAAGACGATCTATATCACCCACGATCACCCCGATCACTTCTTCAGCCTCGATGTCCTGACCGGGAGTTTTCCGAATGCCGACATCATCGCGGCGCCGGTGGTCGTCGCGGATATCTGGCGCTCAATTCCTTTGAAGTTGAAGCGCTGGGGACCGCTCCTCGGGAGCAACGGCCCAAGACATCCGGTGGCGCCGCGGGCATTCGAGGCGTCCTTCTTCGAGCTCGAGGGCCAGCGGCTCGAGATTCTCGGCCCGATGCAGGGCGACCATGTTCACAGTACCGCGCTGTACATCCCGGCGCTCAAGGCGCTGATCTGCGGCGATCTCGTGTTCAACCGCATTCACCTGTGGTTCGGTGAATCGCTCGCCCCGCAACGTCGCGCCTGGCTCGAATCGATCGATGGATTGATCGCGCTGAACCCGGTCACAGTCGTCGCCGGCCACAAGGTTCCAGGGTTGCCGGACGATTCGCAGGCGCTCAACTTTACGCGCAGCTACCTCGTCGCCTTCGAGAAAGCCGTTGGGCGCGCGAAGAATTCAGCCGAGCTCATCGCCGCCATGAGAACGGAATTCCCGGACACACAGGACGTGATCGACGACTTCATTCTCGTGACCTCATCGAAGGTGGCGATGGGCGAAATTCCGCCCTGGCAGGAGTGATGGAGCGTGCTACGACGCTGCATCGGGAACGCGCGCAATCCACAGTTTCTGTGTCGGATAGGCGAACTCGACGCCAAGCTTCTCGAACTCCTCGTGGATTCGCAGGTTGATCGCCTGCTGGATATCCATGTAGCGATTGTAGTCAGGCGACAGCACGTAATAGACGATCTCCAAATCGAGGGAGGCCGGGCCGTACTTGGCGAAATGACTGCGATCAAAGCGCGTATCCGCCTCGCCCTCGACGATCCTGCGCAGGATCTCCGGCAGCTGCCGCAGCTTCTCTCGCGGCGTTTCGTACGTCACACCCAAAGTGAACAGAACACGGCGCTCGAACATCCGGCCATAGTTTCGAATGCGGCTGCCCAGAAGATCGGCGTTCGACAACACGATCTGCTCGCCCGAAAGGCTCCTGAGCCGCGTGCTCTTGATGCCGATGTACTCCACCGTGCCGAGAAAATCGCCGATGATCAGGAAGTCGCCGATCACGAATGGCTTGTCGAGTGTGATGGACAGCGAAGCGAACAGATCGCCGAGCACGTTCTGCACCGCAAGCGCGATGGCGATGCCGCCGATGCCGAGTCCCGCGACCAGCGCCGTGATGTTGACCCCGAGATTGTCCAGGGTCAGAAGCACGACGAGCGACCAGATCAGCGCGCGTGCTGCAAAGCCGATGATGCTGAACGAACTCGCGGCGGCGCGATCCGTTGCCAATGCCTTACGGCGTTTGCGCTCCAGCCAT
>DATBVX010000292.1:0-29141 GCA_036515135.1 Steroidobacteraceae bacterium | reverse complement strand
CGGATGCCGGCGCCTCGAAACAAGCAGGAGGCGCGCGTTTTCGAGCCCGCCGCAGGCCAAAACGTATGCGTGGGCCGCGATGTCCAAGCGGTTGCCAGTGAGCGTGGCTGCCCTGACGCGCTCGACGACGGTCCCCGACTCGTTGGTGACGATTTCCGTGACGTTGGCATTGAGGAAGATGCGGACATTACCGCCGTCGCTCAGCTGCTTTGCGTAGGTCCTCCGGAACCGCAGTGGGCGCCGCCCCCAGGTGACCACTTTGGACCGCAGGTCGCCGTCGCGGAACAGCAAGGCATCTGCGCTGGAATTCCCCGTGAAGCGATCAAGGTCTTCATGCGGCCAAGAGCGATCGGGCAGCTCGAGGACCCGTTCAGCTCGCGCGTAACAGCGCTCCAGTTCGGCATATTCAATGGGCCAGCCGCTATTGGGAACCCACTCGCGCCGGCGCAGATCAATCGGATCAAGCCTCATGGACCGGCCCGCCCAGAGATTGGACGTGCCGCCGAAATACCTGGCGCGGGCCATGAAATTCTGCCTGATGGGGTACCCGATGCTGTGCAAGTCGCAGAGCGCCTGCGTCTCCTCGTCGGGGCCGTAAGCACCGCTCTCGATCAGACAGACGTCATGGTCCGTGCCGATGAACTCCCGCGCGATCGAAATCCCGGCCATGCCGCCGCCGATGATGCAAACGCCGGTTTCGATGTGGGTCTTCTGGGGCAAGCCCCGGGCGTCGATCGGCTTCATTTCCCGGGATGCCTGTCCACCTGCCGTATCAGCGTCAGGACGTGACTCGGCTTGTAGGAGATCGAGGCGATCATTTCGGCAAGCAGCCCGAAGATCACAATCTGGATGCCCACGATGATCAACAATGTGCCCAGCATCAGCAGCGGTCGGCGGCCGATGCTCTCCCCGCTGAACCACAGAATCGCGAGATACGTATTGGCGATCAGTCCAACGAGAGCGAATGCGACGCCGATCGGTCCGAACAGATGTAGCGGCCGCCTGCGGAAGCCGCATAAAAAGAAAGTCGTAAAGAGATCGAAGGGCGCGCGAATGATGCGCTCGTAGCTGTACTTCGACTTCCCGTGCAGGCGCGGTCGGTGGTTGACCGCCATCTCACCGACACGAAAGCCTTCCGCGTGCGCGAGTGCGGGAATGTAGCGGTATAGCTCACCGTACAGGTTGAGTCCTTGCGTCACCTCGCGTCGGTATGCCTTGAACCCGCAGTTGAAATCGCGCAATTTAAGGCCCGTCACCGCGGAGGTGACGAAGTTGAAAATCTTCGACTCGATGCGCTTGATCAGTGGGTCCTTGCGGTCCTGCTTCCAGCCGCTTATCAGGTCGTAGCCTTCTTCAAGCCGCTGCAACATCGCCGCAATGTTCTGTGGGTTGTCCTGCAGGTCGGCGTCGAGCGTGAACACGACAGCGCCGCGCGCTATTTCAAAGCCGGACTGAAGCGCCGTGGCCTTGCCGAAGCGCCGGCGCAACTGCACGTGTACGACGTGGGGATCGGAAGCGACGAGCCGCGAGCATAGGGCTAGGGAGCCATCAGTGCTGCCGTCGTCGACGAAGATGATCTCGTACGGACGTTGCAGAGCGACGAGTACCTCGGTGAGCTCGCGATGCAGCTGTTGGATGCTTTCCTCTTCGTTCAGGACCGGGATGACGATCGAGATGTACGGGCCGGCCTCGGCGCCACTCACGGCCGTTTGCGGTTGCGGTTTCATCTCGGTCACACTTCCTGGCATGAATGCCGGCTATTTCAAGCGGCCTGACGCGTGCGGGTCGCGCCAGCCGAGGCAGTGGAGAAGCGCCGGAGGTGCTCGGATACCTCGTCCACCGGTTGCCTGAAGAAGAACAAGCGCCCCCAGATTTCCAGCGCCAGCAGATTGAAGAATCCGTTCACGTTGTCGCGCCAATTGGCCACGGACTGCATGAGCCCCGCCTGGTTCATGCCGAGCATCTGCAGGCAGAAACCGTCTTCGAACAACACAGGCAGCGCAAGGGGCGCGAGGTAGTCCGCCACGGGCAGCGGAAAGCCGAGCTTTCTCCGGTGCACGATCTCGCCTGGCAGATAATCGGCCGCAATGGCCTTCAACGCCCATTTATCGGTTCCCCCTCGCAGCCGGAATTTGAGCGGCAGATTCACGACCGTGTGCACAAGCTCTGCGTGCAGGAAGGGAGCGCGGCATTCGACCGAGGCGGCCATGGTCATGCGATCGAGCCGCCGCAGCAGCGGGCCGAGAAAATTGCTGATATCCGCCAGCATGGCGCCGAGAACTTCCCGATCCCCGTCGTCTTTCACGAAACGATACGCGTCGTTGCAACGCTGTCTCAGCTCGACACGTGCGAAACGGTCCAGAAAGGACGTGGAGTGAGCCAGCAGGCCTTCGTAATCCGAGAATTCCGTGATCGGCACGCGATCGCAGGCGTAGCCGGCGGCGGCGATGGCCCGGCGCAATCTGGCTGGGAGATGTCGGAGCCAGGATTCGATCCGCTTGATCTGTCGGTAGCGCCGGTAGCGATGGACGTAGCCGCCGAAAAGCTCATCCGCCGCCTCGCCGGAAAGCAGCACGTATACACCGTGGCTGCGCGCGAACTCGGATACCTTCAAAAAGAAGACGGAGTTCGGATGCGTGAGCGGCTGGTCGCTGTGATAGATCGCGCGCACCAGGTTATCGCGAAACACTTGTCCGTCCGCACGGCAGGACAACAGCTTGATGCCGAGACCCTTGGCGACTTTCTCCGCGTAAATGCCTTCGTTCAACTCGCTGTAGCCTTCCACCGCGATGTTGAACGCCAGCATGTCGCGACGCTCGCGCGCACAGAGTGCAGTGATCAGGCTGGAGTCAATGCCGCCGCTGCACAAGGTGCCGACCGGCACATCGCTGACGAGGCGTTCGCGCACGCCCGCGGCCATCAGGCCACTGAGCTCACGAGTCAAGACTTGGGACGACAGAGAATTGAGGCGTTCGTAGCGCTCTCTTGAGACCTGCGCCTCGGGCGCGTAGTAGCGTCGCGGCGCGCCGAGTTGACGCCCGCGGATTTCAACCAGATGACCCGGGAGCAGCGCCGAGATGCCGGCGAACAGCGTTTCTGATGAACCGAAGTCCACGTTGCGATAGAGCGACCATTCCGCGACCCGGTGAAAGTTCGGCTCGAGTTTCGCGCAGGCACTGGCGATGGCCTTCAGCTCCGAGGCAAACAGAATGTGGCCGTCGCGAGACGTGTAGTAGAGGGGCTTCTTGCCAAAGCGGTCGCGTACAAGGGTGACGACGTCATTGCGGCTGTCGTAGATCGCGAAAGCGAACATGCCTGAGAAACGCTCAAGGCACCCTGCCCCCCACTCCCGCCACGCGCGCAGCACCACTTCGGTGTCGGTCTTGGAATTGAAATGATGCCCGAGCCGGATCAACTCCGTGCGCACCTGCTGGAAGTTGTAGACCTCGCCGTTATAGGTGATCCACCAGCCGTCCCCATCGGACATCGGCATGTGACCTGCGGAGCTCAGATCGATGATGGCAAGTCTGTTTGATGCAAGTGACACGTGTCCGAGATCCGCCAGGCCCTCGTCATCCGGCCCACGGTGCACTTGCAGATCGCGCATCCTGGCAACGATGCGCGTATGGTCCTCCCGGCATCGGCCCGGTGTCACACAGATCAGTCCCGCGATTCCACACATACTGTTGTTGTTATCAGATCCTTTATGGGTACTTCGGTTTTCGCGGCGCCGAGCGGCTCCCGGAGACCCGCCGAGGAAAAATCACCGCCAATTCCGCGCTACCCAGCTCTGAAAGTATGACCAGCACCGTAGCATAGGCCAGCAGGCCGGCAGCCACTGTGACAAACGCTCCCGCGCCGCCGATTATGGCGCTTACGACACTCACCGCAGCCATGGCGGCGCCCGCAATGGCAATCCTTACCATATTTCGTAACTGTACGACGCTGCCGAACTCCCTCCTCAGCCGTGCGAATCCCCCGATGACATTGGCGAGCGCGATCAGGGCCGTTCCGATCGCAGCGCCGATGCCTTCGACGATGTGGATCAAGCCCACCATGACGGGCAATCCCAGCATCATCGTAACAGCCATTATCGCCGCCAATTCCCGCATTCTGCCGACAGCAACGAGCACGGCGGCCACTATCGCTTGAATCGCCCACAGGCCATGGGCGATGGTGAGAATGACGAGCATGCTCGCGCCCCCCGAGTATTCGCTGGTGTAAATCCATTGCATGAGCTGCTCCGGGGCTGCGAACAACATCATGCACGCCGGAAGGTAAAGGATGAGGAAAAGACGCATGACCTGGTTTACGTAATGTCGGACCAGCCCATGGTTCGCCGCCGCAAACGCTCTAGCCACTGAGGGCAGCAGCACTTGGGAGACCGTTGACAGGGCGAAGCCGGGCACACGAGCGATGTTGAGCGCGGCGACATAAAGCCCGGTCGTCGCTGCCGCTTCAGTGGCAGGCAGTGACGCACCGAGAATCCAGATATCGAACGACGACACCAGAGGGACAAGGATCGAATAGGGAGCGATCTGGCGCGCGAGCAAAAGCACCCGTCGCGATGCGCTTCGCCAAGCGATGCGACGAAGCAACACCGAGCGACCAATCAGGAACAGAATTCCGACCAGCGAGGATATGATGTTGACGATCAGGGCGCCTTCGATGGACATGCCGAACGCGACGAGCAGCGCAACGCCGACTACCTTGGCGAGCGCGTAGGTTAGTTCTGAGAAGCCGAGCCGATAGAAGCGGTGGTGCCCCTGATGTACCCCCTGTAGCGCGGTGTAGAGCCCATAAAGCGGCAGATCAAACGCCGCGAGACGAAACAGCCACACGCCATTTTCAATGTGAAACCACTCGGCGAGCCAGGGCGCGGCCCACCAAAAGATGGCAAATAGCACGACATGCAGCAGCAAGTTGATGATCAACGACGCCGGCGCGATGTCACCTGCCGCCTCGGGATGTTCCGCAATAAGTTTGGCCGCCACCGCTGGCACGGCGCGCCGGGGCGACTGTTCCGCCCAAACGAGCACCGACATGATCACGGCGTATGCGCCGTAGGCAACGGGGCCCAACTCGCGCGCCAGCATGACGACCACGAGGTAGCCGAGGACAAAATAGAGGCCTTGAATGACGATCAGCGCGAGCGCGCCGCGGGACAGGTCTTCGCTCATTCCATAACCCGCTGGTAGTTCAACCAGCGGAAAGGATCTGGCTGGGTGAGATCCAGATGCGTCAGCACGATGAAGTTTGGCGGCATCATGCGTCGCCTCGTCTCACCGTCAATTCGTTCAGCACCCGTCCGTCCATGTAATCGGGTGCGGCAATGCCGAAACGCGCCAGAATTGTCGGTGCAATATCGAGGATGCTGGCGCCTTCCAGAACACAACCGGGCGCCACGCCGGGGCCCACTATGGCTGCAAACGCGTTGGGCCGGTGATTACCCGTGTAGTAAGGCGCGACTTCGCACCCGGCATGCTCGCCGTGAGTCACGCCGTGTGCATTGGTATTTAAGCTCGTGGTGACTCGTGCACCCGGATCCCATGTAATCACGATGTCAGGCATCTGCAGTCGGCAGGGGCCGTGGTACTCCACCTGAGGTCGATGGACATTGTGCACCGCGCGCCGGCCGTTGACCGGATTGGTCATGCTGTTGGCCGTGTCGAACAGCGCATCGCACAGGCGCTGGTATTCCTCGCCCGGCCGCACGATACCCTCGGGCTCGCGTCCCGCGAGATTGATGCGAATGAAGCCTTCGTTGGCATTCTCGATTACGAACGCGCGTGTCCTCTCCCAGGCAATGCTCGCCGTCTTCCAGCGCAGACTGAGCTTCTCGTTGACGCTGCGCGGCAGTAGCGTTCGCGAGATGGCGACACGCGCGGATTTCGGGATCAGGCCGCGCAAGGTGCCGAGCAGATCGCGGCGCGCTTTCGCCTTTCCAGGCGTTTGAGCATTGGCAGTTGCCGCGGCGCTCTGCGCATCCGGCGTGCCCCCCGGGTCATTCAGCAGCCTCATCTTTTCCAAGAGCCGCGTCAAAATGTGCGAGCCGCTGTAGTTGGGTCCCATGCCGTCGCCGGAAATCACGCAGACGATCGTTTCCGCGCCGGCGCAATCGAGTAGTTGGCCCACGGCGCGATCGAGGGCGATGTAGACATCGCGCAATGCGGTGCGCAGCTCTGCGGAACTCTCCTGCGGATGCGCCACGTAGGAAGTATCATGGAAGTGCCAGAAATAATGGCCCGCCGGATGGCACTCTCCGAAGACCACCAGAAAGAAGTCCCAATCGCGGCTCTGCATGAGCCATTGAGTCACTTCAGCCTTCTTTGCCACTGCCGCAAGCAACCGCTCACGGAATCCCTCTGGATCGGGCGGAGGCGTCATGCCCACCTTGCTGTGATCCTCGGCCGGATAAGGGCCGAAGCGCGCCGCGATTTCGCTCGCCAACGCCTCGGGCAAGATCGTCTGCTGCCAGAACCAGGTCCAGCTACCCCAATCGATAATCTGTGCGCCCCTGAAGTTCTTCAGAGGACAAGTCAGAAACGCATCCACGACGATGCAGCGTTTGCCATGCTCGTCGAGTGTCTTCCAGACGAAAGGCACGGGACAAAGATCGGGCCTTGGCCGTAGCGGCGATTGGTGGCCGGGTTGCATTACATAGGCGTGATAAAGACCGTGCTTGTCCGGCGTCGTGCCGGTGAAGATGGAAGGCCAGGCCGAGACGTGCAACACCTCCGCTGTGGTGTGCAGCTGCGCCCACGTCCCCTGCGCGCGCATTCTCGAAATGTTGGGCAGCAGCCCTTCATTCTCCCACTGCTCGATCAGCTCCCGATCGCCTGCATCCAGGCCGATGAGGAGGACTCGCGGCTTGCGAGTCGGGCTGACAAGTGAGGTCAACCGGACTCCCCTTGGTTCTCCAATCGCATGGACACCGGAAAAACTTCGGCAATCGAAACCTTGCGTCCTTCGTGCACCGACAAGATCGCCGCTTCCAACATAGCGAGCGTCCAGAGACTGTCCTCGCCGCTCGTCTCCGGGACTCCACGCCCGTGCAGGGCAGCGGAAAACTGATTGAGAATGGTGCTCATGCCGGCTTGCGGATAGCGCAGCGCCTCGCCCGGTGGCAGCGGCCTGGGCGGAATCACACGGAATGAGCGCTCATCCTTCGGTCGCCACCACACTCGCGATCGATTGCTCTTGACGTCGCCGTTCTCGGCCTCGATGTACATCTCGTATTCATACCGAGACGCAACAAAAGTGCCGGAGTATTGAAGACCGAGGCCATCCGAGAACTCGAGGAGCGCATGGGCTCCTCCTTCGTGGTCGTAATCGGTGCCTTGTGGTTTGTAGGACATGGCCGTCACGGCCCTCGGCTCGCGGCCGAAGAGATAACGGAAGGCGTCGAAGTGATGCACACCAATCTCCGTGAGAAACGGATGCGGCATGCTCTTCACCCATGAACCTTGCGTGCGGCTCGATTGATCGCGCCGGTCCACGCAGACGATGTTGCCGATGCGTCCCGCCGCCCCGCTGTCGAGAAAGGCGCGCAAGGTGCGCTCCGCCTGAAAGAAGCGAAAATTCTCGGCAACCACGACCGGCCGACCGACTTCGCGGGCGCGTTTCGCAACCGCCGCCGCTTCGGGCAGATTCAAACCGAAAGGCTTCTCCACCAGCACCGCGAAACCTGCGTTGAGCGCCTGCAACGCCTGCGGCGCATGCAGAAAAGACGGCGTCGCGATCAAGACGAAATCCGCCTGCACGGCCAGCAGTGCCTCTTCCATACGCTCGAAAAAACGGCTGTTCGCCATATCCGGCCGCGCACGCGCTCTATCCAGGATCTCGCGGCTCGCATCCACGCAGCCCACGGAAATGACGTCGCTGCGCTGAGCGATGAAGTCCAGCCAGTGGCTGCCTCTGCCGCCAAGGCCAACGTGAATCGCACGGAGTGTCATGACACCACCTCGGGTATCGTTGCCTGCATGATCACGTTTGCATGCACGATCACAAAAGTACGGGCCGCACCAGCACTACCGAGATGCCGATGATGAGGATGGCAACGACCCAATAGGCGTAGACCACCTTGGACGGACGATTGCCGACCGTGATCTGGAACACCAGCAGCAGCAGCACGAGCAGGATCTTGACCCAAAGCGCGCGGCCCCAGGGGCTCGTGATGAACTCCCGCTCGAACAACTGGCCGAGGGCGCCGCGATAATGAAGCATGAACAAGCCGGTGGGCCACAGCACGCCGTGCGCATACCAGCCGACCCCACCCAGCTTTCTCTCAAACAGTTTGGAAAAAAACCGCTCGCTCGCCGGATCGCCGAAGAACATGGCTCCGACCCAGAAGGCCATCGCAAAGACATGTGCCCAGACACACAAGACGTAAAGAACGTGCATTCAGCCTCTCTTCGGAACAGTCTGGCTCTTGTTTGTTGCCGTCGCGCATGAAGTAAAGCCAAGTGGCGCGGCGTCCAGTCCGAAATCTTCATCGAGGCCGAGGAGCTGCAGGACCGTCGGTGCCACTTGCACGAGATGCCCGCGAGCCTGGCGCCCGGCGGCGATGCCGGGGCCACAAGCCAGCAGGAAGCCTGACGTGGAATGTGTGCCCGTGCGCGGATCCGGACTCGCGCCTTCCACGCGGCCCATACCTGGCGCCTCGAGTGCGGCGATGGGAACGGCGTCGTTCCAGCTGACCACGAGATCGGGCAGCTGATCGCCGCGCTGGCCCGGAAAGACTTCCTCGCGAATCCAGACTTCGCTGACGGCCGGCTGGCGCGTTGCCGGATTGACCAGCACCGCGAGGCGCGCGCGGATCTCCGCACACAGTGCCTTGTATTCCGCGCCCGGCGCGACGATGCCGCGTGGCTCGCGCCCGATGAGATTGATGCGGATGCAGCCCTCGAGATCGGTCGGCAAGGTGAACGCACGCGTGCGCGACCAATTGATTTGCGCGGATTGCAGATGGGCGCCCAGTTTCTCCCGCAGCTGCCATGGCATGTGGTCCGCAATCCAGCGGCGCGCGCGCGGTGGCACCGCGCGTTTAAGCGCGCCGAGCGACGAACGTGGTTTCGCGCGGTCCCCGTTGGCCCCGTCTGCGTTGGTGTAGCCAAGCCGCTCAAGGACGGCGGGCAACAAATGCCAGCCGGCATTGTTCTGCCTCACGCCATCGCCACTCACGACGATCAACGTGGTATCCGGCGGCAGCCCCGCGCGCAAACCGCCCAAGGCCGAATCGATGGCCGTGTAAACACTGAGCAGCGGACGAAAGCGACTCTCATCGGCGCCAACCAATGTAGCGGCGGCGGTGGGCCAGAGGTAATGCGCGGCGGGGTGCGTCTCGCAAAACACGGCGACCACGAGGTCCCATTGGTCCTGCGACATGAGCCACTGCAGGCTTTCGAGTTTGTGCGCCACGCTGCGCGGAAGCCGCTGTTCCAGCGCCGTGCGGCTGGGAAGGCCCAGCCCCAGGCGGGTGGCCTCGATGCCAAGCGGGTAATTGCCAAAGCGCGACTTCAGCTCGGTGAGCAGGCCATCTGGCTGGGCTTTGCGGACGCCATACCACGCCCACGTTCCCCACTCGAATATCGCTCTGCCGGTAAATCCTGTTTCCGGAAAGGTCTCCGGTACGTCATACACCAGACAGCGCCGCCCGCGCTGATCAGCCAGACTCCAGAAGCTGGGAGCTCCATAATGATTGGGCTGGATGTGTTGGGCGAGCTGGTGGCCCGGAGCGGGCTGATACGGGTAGTACACGCCGTGGTGCCCCGGCAGCGTGCCCGTCGCGAAGGTCGGCCACGTCGAGGTGTGCAGAACCTTCGCAGGAGTCTCCAGCTCAACCCAGCTCCCGTCAGCAATCAGGCTCCGAAAGTGTGGAAGATGGCCTGCGTGAGCCCAATGCCGAATCAAGCCGCCATCCCCCACGTCCAAGCCAATCACGACGACGCGGCTGGGTTTCCGGTTGTGTCCAGACATGGTTCTAATTCAATCGGCGTCGACTATGCGCCAGCGGTGGCAATCGCGGCATCCTGCGGGCCGGATCTCGTCCAAGCGGCAACCTCCACCACGCGACACTCTTCATCCGAGCGGATAACCGATCCGAGCAGCGCCAGCGGTGACAACGCCGTGCGGTTTGCCGCCCCGGCACGAGGACCACTTGCGCGACCCTGCTGCAGCAGGGTCAATGAGCGACTCACTGCTTGCGCGAAACGGCGCTTGGCGTCGACTGTCGCGCGCGGGCGCCAACGCCATGGCACGAATTTCGGCCAACCCCGCTTGCGCCACAAGACCGCGACGCCGTCGGACCGGAGCGACCCACGGTCGCCCTCTATCCAGAGGCTCTGCTCCCGATGGCTCGACGTCGCGGATCCGAAATACTGCACCTGAATGTTTCCCTCCAGCTCGAGAAAGACCTCGGTAGTCGTGCACTGCGCTGCATTGCTCCACGGCGGCCGACTGCACCGTGCCAGCACTCGCAGCGGATCGGCGTCAAACAGCGAACACAGGTTTTCCAGATTGTCCAAACCGAAGCGAGTCAGCTGCAGATAAGGGATATCGGCAGCGCCCTCACCCAAATCGGACCAAGGGCGCCGGTCGATGTAGCTGACGTGGCTGATCACGCCCACCTTTCCACGCAAGCTGCGCAGGGCACTGGCAATCGAACCCGTCGCGTCCTCTCGAGTGAGGACGATGGCGCGGTTCTTCTTTAGCGCCAGACTAGCCAGCCGTCTCAACGCTGCCAAACTAACTGTGTCGGGTCTGTCGAGAATAATGTCCAGGCCCGCCTCCAATGCCTCGACCGCTTGGAGACCCCCATTTGCGGCATTCCCCGTCAGGATCACCACGGGTTCGCTCACTACCTGCAGTGCGCGTGTAAGCGTCGCGTGACGTCGAATTCCGGTTCCGGTCTCCGCAGCATCGCCGTCTTGGGAAACGACTGCTACGGATTTCACATCCGGGTGACTGCCCAGGATCTTGAGCCACTCGCGCCATCTCGGGCCTTGACCCAAATTGATGATGTCCATTCATTCAGCTCGTCAATGTGAAACACTGCAGGGCGGATCGAGGGTGCTGGCTGCGTGAGCACCTCAGTTCTTCTGGCGGATCACCGTAAGTCTAACGGAACTCTGACAATACCGTGTGAGGATTGACCTTATTGCCGCGTCGTTCCGCGGTGCGGCTCATTGAGCTGGATTTCGTTGGATCTGCAGATTGACTCGAATAGCCCTGCAGCAGGCCTCGGTCCCCGAAGCTTGGTCGCCGGATCAACCGCCGCCAGCCCAAAGCGAGCCGTCGGTCCTTCCGTCCACTCGAAATTGTCGAACATCGTCCAGTAGAAGTAACCGATGACGCGCACCCCGTCACGCATTGCGAGCGCGAGTGCTCGGATGTGAGCCGCAATGAATTCCGTTCGCAATGCCTCGTCGGACGTCGAGATGCCATTCTCTGTAATCATCAGCGGAACACCGAAGGCGGCAAATCTCGTGAGCACCTCGCGCAAGCCGTCGGGATACACCTCCCAGCCGAGCGAACTGAACTTGCGCGACTGAGACGGATTGCTCGCCTTGTGCTCCTTTCCGACCAGCATCGCTGTTCCGCCGAGTTGCCAGCGCACGAGCTGGCGGACGTAGTAGTTGATGCCGATGAAATCGAGGACGCGACGTGGCGTCTGGCCAAGCAGACGAAAGCAAAGATCGTTGTGTACAAAATCGCGCAGTCGCGCCGCGAAGCGGTCCAGGCGCCGGCCGGGATCAAGTGCAACGACATACGGTGTGCTGTGGGCGAAGCCGACCATCGCATCCGGTCTGTGCTTGTGAATGGTCGCGTATGCTGCGGTGTGTGCCCGACACAAATTGCGCAGCGCGCGGCCGGCGCGCAGCCAGGATCCAGGTTGGCACGGCGGCCAATTCCCTTTCAGAAAGGCCCGCGTCACGTAGACCGTTGGTTCATTGATTGTAACCCAGAAACGCACTCGGTCTGCCATCCGGGAGCTGACCGCCTCGACATAGCGCCGAAAGAGATCAATGCTATCGGTGCGTGTCCAACCCCCGCGGCGCGTGAACCAAGCGGGATTCGTAAAGTGGTGCAGCGTCACCACCGGCTCGATGTGCCGTTCCTTGAGAGCAGCCACGACATCGACGTAGTGATTCAGTGCGTCCGTGCTGAATTCTCCCTGCGCCGGCTCGATTCGGCTCCATTCGACCGACAGGCGATGAGCGTTATGACCCCAGGAGTGCGCCAGGTCGAAGTCGGACTCGTAAAGCTCGAAGTGGCGGCAGGCGTCTTCCGAACGGTAAGGAAGGCGGCCGGCTTGCTCGAACTCCCACCAATCATTCCAGCGATTGTTACCTTCGACCTGATGACTTGAAGTGGCGGCTCCCCAAAGAAACCCGCGAGGGAAACGATACGTTGCACTCATGGGCCCGTTGGCTGGTCTCTCGGTGCTGGATCCGCCTCAGGAATGCACATTGGCACATTCTCCGCCGGTTATGTTGAAAGCGCCGCCGTCGTACGGACATCATCTCGAACTACCGCTCGCCGCGATCGGGCTGCTGGCCGAGTTGATAATTCATTGCCCACGCGCGCGATATGAAGGATTATCAGGCTGATCTATTCAAATGGTTCCCGTCCGCGGCCCAAGCCATGAAGAATGACGCGAACGCCGAACAAGCGCTTGCCACGAAGGCCGTGGCGGGGATTCTACTGCCGCATCGCAGGACTTAGGCGTGTCGAAGGAGAATGATCGGGCTGCTGAGCCCGGCCGAGTGCATTTGCTTCTTGTCGCCGCACTCACTCTGGCGGCGTTGCTGTTCGGTATCTACGCCCGCTTCAAGGGACTCGGCAAGTGGCCGCTCGGCGTCGATGAGTACTACACCGCCCGGTCGGTGCAGAACATATTGCGCGCGGGCCTGCCCGAGTACTTGTGCGGCGGCTTCTACACGCGTGGCTTGCTCGTGCAATATCTGGCGGCACTCTTGCAGCTGGGGGGGCTTTCGCCGGAATTGTCCATCCGGCTGATCGCCGCCGCGAGCAGCCTCATTGCTTTACCGGCGGCATTCATTCTTGGCCGCCGGATGGGCGGGCGAGTGATCGGCCTGCTGGCAGTGACCGTGCTCGCGCTTTCC
Source organism: Steroidobacteraceae bacterium (assembly GCA_036515135.1). Taxonomy (GTDB): domain Bacteria; phylum Pseudomonadota; class Gammaproteobacteria; order Steroidobacterales; family Steroidobacteraceae; genus DATBVX01. Next base: position 16,014 of record DATBVX010000292.1, on the reverse strand, counting down.
GTCTGGGAAGTCGAGATGGCGCGATTTGCGCGCATGTACGCGCCGTTCCAGGCCGTCTTCCTCTGGTACGCCGTCTTTTTCGTGAAATACACTGTGGACCGCGAGTCGCGCGCTCTGTGGCCGATGGTGGGCCTGTCACTCGTCGGCATCCTCGTCTGGGAGGGAGGGGTGCTGCTCGCGGCGACCAATCTGCTCCCACCGTTCCTGATTTCGCCGTCGGGTCAACTGACGCGCCGCAACCTGCGCTATCTCACTGGCGTTGCAGTCCTGCTGCTGGCCATGTACCTGTTTGCAACCAGCCATCTGCGCATATTCAGCGATGAGTCGCCGTTTCCGCCGGGCTTCGTCGATCCTGAGGTCAAGCAGGTCGTCTCGGGCCTGGCGACCGGCACTGCTCCCTGGACCACGCTTTCGGCCCACGCTGCCTGGTGGGTATTCGCTGCGGTACCGCTGGTCGCCCTCGGGCTTGGGCTTCGATGGGCTCTGAAGTTCCGTGCGCGCTGGGTCACCGCAATCGGGCTCGGTGCCGCCCTGCTCGCCGCGGCGCTACATCAGTTCGGCCTCGTTGCCGCCCTCATCCTGCTTCTCCTGCTCATGCGGATGCTGATCTGGCGAGAGCTCTTCTCGCGTGCGGCGCTTCCGTTCGGCGCCGCTATCGCGTTAAGCGCAGCATTCTGGATCGCGTACGGACTCGCCACGACGGACTGGCGTGCGGCGCCCGAGCAATCCATGTTTGATCTCATGGTGCTCCTGGGATACGAGTTCGTTCGATTTCCGGATTTCGCCGTCGACGTTGCGTTGCCGTGGGCCAGAGCCGTTCCGGTACTCGGGCTCGTGCTGTTTGTGCTGATTGCAGCGGCATGTATCCGCTTGATCATTCGGGAAGAGTCAGAGCTCACAGCCGAGCGCGTGGTTCTCATCCTGTTGGTGTGTCTGCTGCTCGCCGCGAGCGCGAGTAATCCTCCGCGGCTGGAGACGCGTTACGTCTTCTTTTTGTACCCGCTCACAGTCATCATCGCGCTCGTCACTCTTGCGCGAGCCGTCGAAGCCGTTTCGCGCCTATTCAGAATCGGCGCCGGGAGGTCCGCCCTCCTCGCTTCGCTTGCCGCGCTCGTGGGATTCGGATTCACAGAGGACTTCGATCTCCACCACTTGCGATATGTCGACTCGCGAGCGATCCATTTTCGCATCGGCATGAAACCATCTCTCGCAAATCATTACTACAAGAGAGCTGACGTTCGCGCCGTGGCGCAATGGCTGATGCAGAACACGACCGACGAAGACATTGTCATCAGCAGCTTGCAGGGCCTGGACTTCTACTATCCGAGAATCGATTACTTCTACATGGACTCGTCGGACAGGCGTTTCACCGGCTGGACATGTCGCGGCGGCACCGTGGAGCGGTGGGGGAACACACCGCTGCTGTATTCAATTGTGGCACTCCAGGGGCAAATCGACATCGGGAAACGGGTCTTCTACGTGATACGCCGTGCGGAACTCGACGAAATCCTGCCGCATCTCGCTCAATGGCAGCCGCACGTCGTCTGGGATCATGACAGAATCGCGATACTTGGATTCGATCCATCAACGAACGCGACCGAACCAGTCACAGGGAGTCGCGAGGCACGGAATGAGCGACAACCCGATCGCCAGCCACCCACAGCGACCCGATAGCGCGCGCCTGCAGCGCTACGTCGAGGCATCAAACATGAACTTCGATGCCCGCCGCTCATCAGCGTATCGCCAGGCGGATGAGGCGGCGCTCGCGCGAGGGCGCGCTGCCGCGCATTATTCCGAGGTCATTCGAAAGCTTTCCCTGGCATTCGACCGCAAAATTGACGTGCTCGACGTCGGGTGCGGAACCGGGCGGTTCTTTCACAGCCTCGCGAATGTAAGGCGACTTGTCGGCATCGACACGTCTGCGCAGATGCTCGAGCAGGCCCGCGATCCCGTCCGAAAGGAACAGCTCGATACGGAAACAATAGAGCTGATGTGCGGCGACGTCTCCTCGCTTACCGGCTCGAACGGAGCCTTCGACCTCATATATTCGATTGGCGTGCTGGGCGAGTTTGCTCCGATCGATGCGCCCCTGTTGGAAAAGCTAGCGGTCCTGTTGAAGCCGGACGGAGTGCTGTTCATCACGGCTGTGGATACGCACTCGCGGATGCGAATGCGCGTGGGCGGACGTGTGACGCTGTTGAGGCGAGCCCTGAGCAGGATATTTCCGCATCTGCCGCGCAGCTTGCGAGCAATGCTCAACCGACATCTTTCTCCGTGCTATGTCACCCGCGAACAGCTGGAGGCGATGTTCGCAGCAAGCACATTTCCGACGCACAGCATCAGACCATACGCACATGGACAAGGCTGGAAAGGGACACACTTTCAATGCATCGCATACAAGAACCGGAACAGCGCATCTGAGAGCCAGAGGTAATCGTGTCCCGAAAGCCGACGGTCGTTCGTTTGTCATGATCTCTGACGCAGGCTCCACGTAATGTCGAAGATCGTTCTCGTGTGCCTCAGGGCGCCGACCCCGCCGCGAATGGAGGCTACTCGGCATCACCTCGAGCGATTTCTTGAGAGTCTGCGCCCCGACAACCTTGTCAACGCGCCTACTGCGATCGCCGACGACGGCCGTGGCCTGTTCGTCGGCATATTCAATCCGGTTGCGGGCGCCTTGCACGAGTGCAGCGCGTACGCAGGCTGGCTGATCGACGGCCGTGAGCGATGGTGGGAACCGCTTACCCCGGTTCCGGAGGGATCATTCGCCCTCTTTCGCAGCGATGATGAGCGAATCGAAGTGTTCGCCGATTACGCCGGCTCACGCACGATCTGGATCGCGAAGACCGACGAACTCTTCGTCGCTTCGATGTCGCAGCGTGCCATCCCGTGGTTCCTGGGCAGTTTCGAGCCGAATCCTCGCGCAATAACCTGGATGCTCTCGTCGGGGTCGCTTGGAGCGGGCCAATCCTGGGATCGGCGCGCGCAGCCACTTGGACCCGGCGGCAGTGCCCGCCTCGATCGCCGGACCTGGAAACTCGAGTTGGACAACCCACCCGCGACGTTTCGTATCGATCCAGTCACGGACGTGGTGCACACGAGCCGCATGCGCACTGCGCTGCATGAGACCTTCGCCGCGCTGGATCTCGATCGATCCAAGTGGGTGTTGCCCCTTTCAGGCGGCCACGATTCCCGCGCGATTCTGCTTCTGATGCAGGCCCGAGAGGGCCTGAAATGCATCACCTGGGGGCTTCGGGAATCCTTGAGCATGCCGGGAACCGACGCCTTCATTGCACGCAAGGTTGCTGATTTTCTCGGTCTGTCGCATCAGTATTTCGAAACGGATCTGACCGACCTACCTGCGGATCGAATCCTTGAACGGTTCCTGGTTGCCGGAGAGGGCAGAGTCGATAAGATCTCCGCCTACATGGACGGCTTTGAGCTCTGGGGCTCGCTGTTCGTGGGCGGAACCGTGGGAATCATCCGTGGCGATCACGGTTTCGGTCACAGAGTAATATCCAATGCCGACGAAGCGCGCCTGAGAGTCGGCCTGACACTTTGGTCCGACCTTCGAGACGTTCCGACTCTTGCAGCCCTGAACCTACAGCACCTTGGGCCACAACTGCTGCCACCCGCACTCGAGCAACAGCCGGCCGAATCAGCGTCCACCTGGCGCGACCGTCTCTTCCATGCGTTCCGTATCCCGTCGGTATATGGGGCTCTGAATGAGCTGAAGTCGCCGTACGTCGAGATTGTCAGCCCCTTGTTCGTGCGTCGAATCGTCGAGCTGGCGCGCTCACACCCCGGGAATCTGCGTACGGGAAAGAGGCTTTGGCGCGATCTCGCTGCAGAAGTGAGCATCCCGGTGGGTTACGCTGATGCCCATGCAACTGCGAATCTGGATGAAGCGTTGGGACATCCGTCGATAATGGAAGTGCTTCTTGATGAGATTTCGTCTAACCGCACCCACGAGATCCTATCCTCCGACTTTGCATCATTCGTGGCCAGACGACTGCTTCAGCCATCCAATCCTCGCCGTGGCTCATCTCGATATGCGGCTCTTAAGCGAGTCGTCAAGAATGTATTGCCCAAGCAGCTGACCGCGTCGTTGGTGCGTGGCCCAGACTGGCGAACGCTGTCTGCCAAGCGGCTCGCACTGCGAGTCTTCCTGATCAGTAGGATGACCGAGCGCCTCCAAAGAGACGCGCAGGCAATCCATTGAACGCCGTGGTTGAGGCTCGCGGGGCGTGGGGATCTTTATCTAATACCGGCTTACTGACCGTTGCTTCCGGGCGGCAGCCAGATACCTTACGTACCTGGGTATCGCGAGCAGCACGCCGTATTCGCGGAAGAAGTATGGTGTACGCGCGACGGCATCTCGAATCCGCAGATACTGGCGTTGTCGTCGACTGAGATCGTGGTCACCCGTCTGTTCCACCGGGTATCCAAGTTCTGAAAGAACCCTGCCCGCCAGCGACTCGAGGGTGGCAAGAGTGCGAGCGTTGAAGTAGCTGCGCCATTTTTCGGAGTTTCTGACCATGCGTCCCACGCGTGCGCCTGAAGAGCCCGGGTCCATGAAGCGCATTGACGACTCGAGGACAGCAGCGTCGAATGGCAATTCCGCGAACCGACAGATGCGCCGCATCTCGGTCTCGGGCTCCGCAGTCAGCGTCTCGTATCGCACTTCGAGATAGCGCGATGGACCCAAGGCCATGCCTTGACGGCGACCGTCACGAACCACACACTTCCACCGCCAGATCGTGTGTCGCGGATCGAAGCCCCATCGCCTGTGAAACGACTGAGCGGCGTCGCGTCCGTCCCGAATGATGTGGATGAACCTGCTGGCCGGGAACTGCGCAGCAATCGCGCCGATGTGCTGAACGTTCATCGGCGACTTGTCGCCCCATCGGAGCTTTCCTTCGCGAGCGGCCAGGTGCTCATAGATACGGGAGACCACGTCGCCGAAGGTCTTGCAGTTCGCCAACTCTTCGTCGTGGAGAACCAGCGGTCTCTTTCCGTTGGCATGCCAATACGGCATTGTTCGCCCAATCTCCTCAGCCAGTCGCCGACGGTTTTCTGCAAGGGCCAGATCTCCGAACCCAGCGCGCTCGCTCAGGAAATATGGCAGAACCTTCGACTCGATCGGGAGCACATAAAGACTCGGATGCCTGCGAAGACTGTCGGCCAGCATCGTCGTGCCAGAGCCGTTCATTCCGACGATGAAGATTGGCGCGTTACCCATTGCTCTGTCCAAGGAGGCAAGATCGAATGGTAGTTCGGTGGCGACCGTTGTGTCATGCGGAGCCTATTCGCTGCTCAGCAGAGCCAGCCAGGCGCGTTGACATAAGCTACGCCGCGGTGTCCGGTACGCTTGCCGAATATCCGAACCGCAAGCGTCGCGCCATAGCCGGAACGCATTTCCCATGCAATTGCCTGCGTGTCCGGATGGTTGATCAGATGTAGACTCATTACATTTGCGATGCGCGTGGCAAGAGCACCGCGAGGGCGCAAGATCATGCGGGGTGCCGATGTCCACACTCTTGGCAATCAACAATTATTACTACCGGCGTGGCGGCGCGGAGACGGTTTATCTGGAGCACAACCGCATGTTTGAGACGCTTGGATGGAGCGTCATCCCGTTCGCGATGAAGCACGCCGAGAACTTGGAAACACCCTGGTCTCAGTACTTCGTGGAAGAAATCGAGTTCGGCGCGCGTTATTCATTTCGAGAGAAGCTCGTCCGTATTCCAAAGGTCATTTATTCCTTCGAGGCTCGGCGAAAGCTCGCGAGGTTGCTGGCGACAGTGCGAGCGGATGTATGCCACGCACACAACATCTATCACCACATTTCCCCATCCATTCTGGGTCTCCTGCACGCCCGCGGCATTCCCACAGTGTTGACCCTTCACGATCTGAAGATCGCGTGCCCAGCGTACAACATGCTCGCGCACGACGGCATTTGTGAGCGTTGCCGGGGCGGGCGGCTGCACAACGTCGTGCTGCATCGTTGCATCAAGGGCTCGGCAGGATTGAGCGCGGTCGTGATGATCGAGGCGGTTGTGCATCGGTTGCTCGGTTCTTATGCTCGCTGTGTCGATCGCTATGTCGTCCCCAGTCGGTTCTACATTGAGAAGTTGTGCGAATGGGGAATGCCCCGAATCCTCTTCAGGCACATTCCAAACTTCGTTGACGCGAATCGGTACCGGCCGGCGTACACGCCGGGAAAGGCGTTTGTCTATTTCGGGAGAGTCTCCCGTGAGAAGGGCCTGACGACGTTGGTTCGTGCCGCATCCGCCGCACGCTGCCGGTTGAACATCGTCGGATCCGGACCTCAGCTCGAGGAACTACGCGCGCTGGCGGCAGGGCTGGGAGCTCGCGTCGCGTTTCTCGGGTACTTGACAGGCGATGACCTACACAACGTCGTTCGCGACGCACGTGCAGTGGTGCTTCCGTCGGAGTGGTACGAAAACGCACCGATGAGCGTTCTCGAGGCCTATGCCCTTGGCAAACCACTCGTCGGCGCACGGATCGGTGGCATTCCGGAGCTGATTCGCGACAACGAGACTGGGGTGAGCTTTATCAGTGGCGACCCGATGTCGCTGGCGGCCGCTCTCCGCGACATGGTGGAGCGATCAGATAGAGAAATCGAGAGCATGGGGAGATGCGCGCGCCGATGGGTAGAGAACGCGTTTACTGCTGCAGCCTACCGCGACCGTATCCTCGAAGCCTATCGTGAGCTCGGCGTGAACGGTCGCCGCTCCCTGCCCGCACCGGCGAGCGTCTGAGCCCGGCGCGCTGGTTGGTCGTGAAGATCTCCGTGCTCGGTGTGCGTGGAATGCCAAATGTACAAGGCGGCATCGAAGCCCACGCAGAGCAGCTCTACAAGCGACTGGTCGCGCTGGGATGCGACGTCGAGGTGATCGTGCGCACACCGTTCGTACCCCGCGGTCAGCAATCCTTCGAATCCATCCGGCTCCGCCGGATCTGGTCACCACGACGTGCGGGGTTGGAAGCACTGGTCCATTCGGTCATTGGTGTGTTCTACGCGGGCCTTGTCCGCCCGGACATTCTGCATATCCACGCGATTGGGCCTGCCATCGTGACGCCGATTGCGAGGCTCCTCGGCCTGCGCGTCGTCGTGACGCACCACGGGCCGGACTATGATCGTGAGAAGTGGGGCCATTTCGCGCGCTGGACGCTGCGGATGGGTGAGCGAGTCGGCATGCGCTATTCGCATGCGCGCATTGCCATCTCCAAGGTTATATCGGACCTGGTTCTTTCGAAGTACGACCGCGACGCGGATCTCATACCCAACGGTGTCATAGCTGGCAATTTGCGCACGGGCGCGGACCACGTACGGCGCTACGGCCTGGAGCCGGGTCGGTATTTTCTGCAGGTCAGCCGCATGGTGCCGGAGAAGCGGCAACTCGATCTGATCCGCGCGTACGCCTCGGCGCCACCATTGGGCTGGAAGCTGGCATTGGTAGGTGGGCTCGAAGCGGATGATTATTCAAGGAAGGTCGAGACCGAAGCCAGCGAGGCGGGGGTCGTGCTCACCGGCTACCTCAACGGCGTGGCGCTCGAGCAGTTGTACGCGAACGCCGGCGCATTTGTTCTTCCGTCATCCCATGAGGGCATGCCGATCGCCATGCTCGAGGCGCTGGGCCACGGCTTGCCAGTATTGGCGAGCGATATCCCGGCCAACCTGGAGGTTGGATTGGACAGATCCAGCTACTTCCCACTGGGCAACATTGTGGCCCTTGCCGGCGGTCTCGCGAGGTTTGCACGAATATCGCAGGAGACACACACACGCGCCGCGCGCCAGAAATGGGCGATGCAGGCCTACAGTTGGGATCGGATTGCCGAGCAGACGTTGAGGGTCTATCGGCGAGTCAGCAATGCCTGATCATTTGAATTGGCGCGCGGGTCGTTTCCCGCTCGCGACCAGGAGCAACCCGATGCAACGGACTTCTCTGCGGAAATTCCTCATCGTCGGAACGCAACGCTCCGGCAGCGGCGCGTTTGCGGAAGCGCTCAACTGCCATCCGGCGATCGCATGTGGAGCGGAATGGACGCAACGAACGTGGCGCAAGTTCTCGATCGTCGAGGCCGCTTTTCACGGCGACTTTCAGCTCCTTCCGCGACACCATGCCGTCGACATGGCCCTGAGATTCACACCAGAGAAATCCGTGCTCGGCTTCCGCCGGCTTTTCCGCGCGTCGTCGCGATGGATCGGGCATCCCCGATTCGCACCGGCGCTCTTCGTGGATCGGCTCGAGGCCCATATCGCATGGCTGGCACAACACCCGGATATTCATGTCATCCATCTCGTGCGCCGCGACCTGGTGACGTGGCTCAGCTCGAAGTCCTTCGCGCGGGCTGCGGGATACTCCGGATCCTACCCAGACGACCTGCGCGTATGGATCTCGATACGGCAAGCTATGCGGCGGGTGCGCACCAAAACGTGGATCGACGCTCGCCTCGCTGCCGTTGCCAGAAGCAATCGGTATTTACAGATTCCGTACGAGGATTTCCTCGCCGATAATCAGCAGATGGCGCATAGAGCCGTCGCATTCCTCGGCTGCGATCCCGCGGCGCTCCCTAACTTGTCATTGCGCATTCCGCAGTCGCGCGGAAGCCGGGCGAATGTGGAAAACCTCGAGGAACTCCGACTTCGCCTTCGCGAGACATCACGCGCGTGATGCCGGGGGTGGTCTGCAAGGAACCGCCCCTGGTCTAGTCAGTGCTGCAAGCTCCGTGGTAATTGCTCGGGCAGGCCGCATTGATCCTGCCATTGTTGGCCCGTATTACCGGTAGCATGCCGTCACGCCAGGAGTACTTGTCGGTGGCCGTATCCTTGGCCGTGCCGAATCTCAGCCAGAACAGATAGTTCACGCCGAGTTCATTCACCGCATGACTGTAAATATCTGGCGGCCGATTGCACCCCTCCTTGCCACACAATTCCGGAGACTGCACGGCAAACGCGATGGGCATCTTGCCAGCAAATCGCACGCCCCCGTCGATACCCATGATGATTCTGGCGCCCGCACTTGGCGCACGTGGTGTCACGTCCGGCCCGCCGACACCGCACTGGTTCGTATGGGCGTGACTGATGATGCCTTCGAGTTCACCGACAAGGAAATTGGTGTAGACGAATACGTTGGTATTCGGCCAGGCCCTGCGCGCGGCCACCATCATCCGCTTGAGCTGCGCAGCGAGCGCTGGCCGACTGTAGTCGGGCGGCGACTCTGAGTCGAAACCAGGAGCTGTCTCTTCCGTTGTGATTCCCTCGAAGTAGGGTTCGTCGTTGAATCGATGTGCCAGTGCCTGGTACAGCGCGATCTGCCTGTCCATCACCGCCGGGTCCCATATTCGAGCAATATAGCCGTTTTTCGATCGAGCAACGCCGCCGTTGTATTGCGGATCATTCAGAAGATAGTCGGGAACGGCGCCGGTCGGATCGTCGGTGTTGAATTCGCGATCCATAATTTGTGCGATAAGACGCTTTGGCGTCGGCATCGAAGCGAGATAATTCAGGTCCGACTCGATTCGGGAAAAATCGTAAACGCCCTTGCGGGGCTCAAGATCGGCCCACATGTAGCGGATCTGTGCTCCCAGCACAGTGCGCTCATCGCGAATATCATCCAGATGCGATTGGGGAGCATCCCGGTACACCAGCATGTAGTGACCCGGATGCCACTTTACCCGTGCGTCGGCTGGTGTGGAGTCAGTTCCACAATTAGGTGCCGACTCGACACAGATTTTCGCCGGCGGCGCCGGTGGAACCGCGGCGAACGCAAGTAGCGGTAGCATGCCGAGCGAGGCGACGAGGAACCAAGCAGTTCGGCCGCGTGGGTCCTTTGCGGCCGGGGAAACGGTGCAGGCTGACGGCGGAGTACCCGACGTTGCGAAATCCCGGAACAGGTATCTTTGCGTCATCAACGTCTCCTCACTGTGGCCCCCTTGTTCCGGGCCAGCTAATGGGAGCGCTCTGGAAGCAGCGTCAGCGCTAGCGGGATGATGATTGCAACAGCAAGAATGCGCGCCGTTTCCGACAGCGATCGCTCGCCGGCAACCCCGCTATCCCAGGTCGCACCCTGTGGACCGGAGGCTTTGCGTCCCCACCTCGCGGTGAGTTTGCCCTGGACTTAATGTATCCCGCTCTGCGATCTGGATCAACTGTCAGCCCATTCTGGAGCGTGTGGCACGGCCGAGACCGCGGCGAACCACCTCAATGGCGGCGTGGTACGATCTTCAGCGTCACCAGCCGCACGGTCGAATCAAGAGATCCCATCGAGTTCGGGAACGTCGGAACAGGATGCTGCCAAACACGGTCGATACGCTGTACATTCTGTCCGCCGGACATTCTGGATCGACGCTGCTGAACCTTGTCCTCGGCTCACACTCGCACGCAGTCGCCGTAAGCGAGCTCACACGGCTGCCGGCAAACATCGCGCACAACGAAACGTGCACTTGCGGCAGGGCGATCCGCGAGTGCGTGTATTGGCGCGATGTGGCCGTGCGCCTCCAGTCGAAATTAGGATTCGATATGATCAGTGATCCCCGGCGTCTTGAGCTCGGCTTTATAGGCGCGCCGCGCGGAAGTTACCGAGGAAGCTTGCCATACCGTCTCTCATGGAGAATCCGCAGGTCAGCCGCATACCTTTCGCAGCTCACGGGCGTGTCGCTGCCGGCATTCATGCGCCAGCGCTTCGATGTTGGAATAGCGAACCGGCTGGCCGTATACGATGCGGTGCGCGAGGCAAGTGGCGCCAAGGTGGTAGTCGACGCTTCCAAGGGATATCTGCCGGGCGTCGCGGTTTATCAGGCGCAACCCGCTAGAACGCGCTTGCTGCTGCTTACCCGGGACGGTCGCGCAGTGTTTTATTCAAATCTCCGGAGAGGATTTCGCCAGTCATACTCGATGAGCGTGTGGCGCAACTTCTATCGAAATGGCCTTCCGGTTATCAGGAGAAGGGTCGATCCGAACCACATCCTACACGTCCGCTACGAGGATCTTGCGACCAACCCTGAGACGGAGGTTCGGCGCATCTGCGAGTTCGCGAATCTCGGGTACGAGAAATCCATGCTCGATCCGGGCGCAAAGCAACAGCATATTACGAGTGGCAACGACATGCGGCTGCGTCTGAATACCCGCATCCAGTTCGATGCAAAGTGGCGCTCAGAACTGCTGGACTCCGATCGAGCGTATTTTGAACGCCATGCGGGATCGCTCAATCGCCGCCTCGGCTACGAATGAGAGCTTGGTTGGCGCTCGATGGGCGCAACGACGTAGATGTGCAGTCGACGGTCACGAATCGAACATTCCCGTCAAGGAGTCTGCCAGTCTACCTGCGACGGAGTCGGCTCCGGTCTCTTCCAGATCCACCTCAATCACGTGCAGTCTCCCTGTGCGCTGTCGCTGCACGTGCGTCACGGTCTGGAAGGTTTCGGCGGTCAGCAAGGCATCGTCTCGGACCGAATCTGGCGTGAATTCATCGTTGGGTCTGCCTCTCGCCGTTCTCCTCGCAAAGATCGTTGCGGGGCTCGCCTGCACAATAACGACGACGTCGGGTGGAGCCAGGTACTTGAAGAGCAGATCGGCGATTTGAATCATTCCAAGACTTCTGCTGCGCCTGCTGAGCGCCCTGACCTTTTGAAAGATGCCCTCACTTTCCAAGTGAAATCCCGCAATGCCTTCACAGCTCTTGCGCCGCCTCATGTAGCGCACGATTCTCTTGGTCGATTCCAAGTATCGCGAGAACGAAGCCGGCCGCGTCAACGCCGCCAAATATGCGGATTCGGCGAGAACCACCAGACCCTTCAGCCCTCTCGTCGACCGGATGCTATCGACGCATCGAACCGCCATGCCCTTCCGGCACAACTCATCGCGGAGCCGTTCCGCGAGGAAGGTCTTCCCGACTGCTGCAGCGCCAACAAACTCAACAATGACAGGCCGAATCTTGCTTCGGCTGTCCCGGCTACTTGTCATAAACTACCGACCAGGGACTGCGCGTTCGTCCGCACTGAGTGCCCCATATCGTGCGGTACCAAGCTTCTTTGCTCCACGTCACCAGAGCCCATTGACGGGGCGGTTGTCGTTTGCGCTGCGGATCTCGTCATTCTGTCATCACCGCCCGAGGATCTTGGTGAATACACGCTCCATCTCGTCGGCGATATGGGCATAAGTTCTATTACTCTCCACCCATGCACGTCCTCGCGATCCCATTGCGGCCCGTTCCGCGTGGCTGCGCGCCATCAGCCAGCGCACTGCACGCGCGAAGTGGCGGGCTCCCCAAGGCACGCAAACGCCGGCGCGGCTTTCACGCAAGATCAGCCGTTGCTCCGGATGATCATTGGCGATGACGGGACATCCGAGCGCCAGGTACTCGACCAGTTTCGTTGGTGACGTCGAGAGTAGAACCGGTGATGGATAGAACGGGGAAACGCAGACATCCGCCTCTTGAACCCGGGCCAATGCCTCCGATTGGGGAAGAAACCCGGTGATCTCCATGTGTTCGGCCACGCCGAGCTCCTTGGCGCAGCGCTCGAGCATCAACCTGTCTCGCGGCCGTTCTGCGTCGCCTACAAACAGCAGCTTCACGGGCATCCCTTTCTCTCGCAGTTGCGCGAGCATGTCCACGAGAACGTCAAGGTGACGCGCCGCGTTCAGCGTTCCCAGATACGCAACGGTGACTGATGCGGACGGTCCTCCGGTAGATTGACTCTTGCGAGGGACGACTGTCATTGGATCGAACCCTGAAACGATGGGCAGCACGATGGCCGGATTGATGCCGTGGGCACACACGTCCGACTTCATTCGAGCGCTTTGCACGAATACGAAGTCGCTGCGAGGCAGGACCCACTCGTACAGCAGCGACCGTGACACGAAGCCTCGAATCCTTGCCAACCAGGGATATCGGGCGGTTCTCACTTGCGCATCGGCGAGGTCCGCTTCCGGATAGGGAAACGTCAGCCAGAAGACAAACTTCAGGCCGCGGATGCGGGCGATGAGAACCGCAATCGATGCCAGAAGGAACTTGTCGCTGACGAGCACTGCATCATAGTTCTTGCGTTTCGCCAATTTCAGTGAGCGCAGGTCATGGCGGAGAGCGAGCCAATGCTTGCGCATGCGGTGCAGGAATCCGTCCGCGCTATCGGTCGGGCCCACCCAGATTGTTCGGCCGTGCCAGGTGTGCGCACCCGTGGAAACGCGATCGCTTGCCGCCTGCATCACCAGATCAATCTCGTGCCCGCGAGCCAACAGTTCTCGCCCAAAGAGCACGTTGATCCGGACCCGGTCGGTTGGGAATGGCTCGCGGGGCATGAATAGCATGCGAATGATCTGCTTCGTCATGTCAGTCGCGGGCGCACCCGGCAGCAGGCTCATTGCGCCTGTCGCGGACTGCCCTGGTGGATCGCCAACGGCGGTGAGAAATCGAAACTCGTCTCATTGAGCCGCCCGAGTCGGATCGGCGTGCTCTAACGAGTTCTCAGCGAGCGTACCGATCGTACCTGAGTCTATCAATTGGACAAGCAAACGGGCGTTCTGCATCGAGTGTCGCAACATTGCGTGCTTGCGCGCTCGCGCCGCGTATTCAGCCCGCTTCACGGGATCCATGACCAGCATCCGAACAGCCTGTACCAGACGTTCCTCAGTTTCGGCATGGACCCCGACCGCCTCACGATCGAGCACCCCGTCCGGGTCGATGTGCAGACTGACGACCGGCACTTCTCGCATCCACGCCTGAATAAAGGTGTTCGGGAATCCCTCGTGCAGACTCGTATTCACAAAGATATGAGCGTGCGCCAGCATTTGATTGATCTCGCCATGAGTTCTTTGGCCGAGATACTCGAGATTCGGCATTGTGCGAATGCTCCGCACCAACGCGTCGTACCACGCCTGGCCTTCACGCACTGGTGGCGCGCCCACCATGGTGAAGCGAACACCTGCGAGATCTCGCAACTGTTCGGCCAGTCGGACAAATACCTCGGGTTGCTTCAATGGTTTGAGGTTCGCCACCCACACGACGGAGACAGGCCCGGTCTTGTCAATTGTTTCGCCTGGCTGCGGATGAAAATTCCGAATGATGGCATCCGCGGTCCGTCCGTAATTCCGTTCGAGCAGTCGCGCCTGCGATTCTGACTGGGCAACAACATGGTGCGCGTGGCGAATCCCGTATTCGATGCTCCGCTTCTCGAGACAACGTCGCATGAAGTTCGAGCCGCCGCGCAGCCTCTCCGGAATCACGTCCGTGTCGCTCGAAATGTGCCAGATGAGACGTGCCCCATGGCGACGCGCATAGTAAGCAGCAACTCCCGTGTCTCCGCAGGCGACGCGCTGGTAAATGACATCGGGATGAATTTCGCGAAGCGCCCTATACAGCGGCAAGGCGTCCGCGAGGTAACCGAACCGCCGCACGGCGCTGTTTCTTCCTATGCCGACGATTTGATATCCGTCCGGCCGAAAGTCCGTGGTGACTCGGTGTGCGACGTAGTAGATCTCGTGCCGCTTCAGCGGAATCAGTGCATCAAGGAGGCACGCGACCTGGAATTCCGCCCCGCCGGGGAACGCCCGCCAGTGTGCCGGGGTTACGACGCAAAGGCGCGTGATTCTTGGACTCGATGTCACCACGCACGGCCGCTGCATGTCGAGTGTCATATGGGCGTGCGCATGACGATAGCGCGACGTTATCGGTGGTTGATCGGTGACCGGTTCGATCGCAACGCTTCGCCGCCGAACGCAAGCCGAATCACACCGGCCGCTGACGCAGGCGGGCTAACGAATTCGTTGGCTCCTGCGCCGACACTTGGACCGGTTGCCGAGCCAGGCGAACCCGATGGGCCGCGATTACGCCGGAGAAATACCAGAACAGGTACGAAATCGCCTCGCTGCTCGTGGTGTTCTTATAGAAAGTAGCGACCACGATCACCGCTGTCACCCCCGCCCAGCCGGCAGCCAGCACTCCCCTTATCCCGTCATCCGCTTCTGCCACGACGCGCGCATCGCGAAAGATCAGGTAATAGATGACCAAGACCAGCGCAAGCCCGAGCACGCCAATCTCCAGGATGATGATGCTGGCCGCAGACTTGAGGAACGGCGCAAACTGACGGAAGTAGGCGCCCGTGAACTTTGCACCCAGTGGAAATTGACTGGCATTGCCAATTCCCACGCCGAAGGCGAGATGTGTTGGGTCCCGCGCCATCTCTCTGAGTGGCGTCAGAATCGCGTCCACGCGTCCAACTTCTTTCAGTGAGCGCGTGCCGACTGCCGCGTCCTTGCTCATATAGGATTCGAGCTCTTCCGGGTCGGTATAGAACTCCAGAATAGTGGGACCCCCTTTGTGTGTGATGAAGTAGTCGTATGTAGGCACAAAAATGGCGCCAAACGTCACCAGAAGTCCGGCTGCGACCACGAAGTTCTTGAGCCGCGCTCGCTGCTGTGAAGCCGCGACAAACGTAACCAGCAAACCCACCGGCAGCAGAAGCAGCGTCGCCTTCGTTTCATTGATCATTGTCGGAATGAGCAGCAGCACGAAGAGCGGCAGGAACAATGCCCTCCCAATGCGTTTGCGAAGGAATGCCGCGGTGAGAACACACGCCGCGCAGACGAGGAATATCGTGAGAAAGCCGGAAGTGGAGAGCATTCCGACTGTTGCATCCCCAGTATAGCCGCCTGCTGACATCGTTTCCATGCGCTGACTGAATGCGATTGGGAATTGAGGCAAGCAAAGTGCCAATAGCAGCAATAGTTGGTTTCGGATCTGCCTGTCGGCGAATGCGTATACTGCCGGCAGCAAGAACAGAGGCATAGCCCGTAAGTACCTGCGCATGCCGGCAATCACCGGGCCGGCGTCCACCGAGTTCGCTATGGCACCGCATAGCATGGTCACCAGAATTGCGCCGAAGACGAACCAGTACGCCGGTCGCACAAACTGGAACCGGTTGCGCGTCCCGTAAATCACGACGAGCAGCATCGTGACAGCTGACAAGATCTCGGGCAGAAATTTGGCA
>DATBVX010000291.1:0-2845 GCA_036515135.1 Steroidobacteraceae bacterium | reverse complement strand
GTCGTGCTGCAAATTGACGCTAGGGACGTGCTCAGCTTTGCCACCTCCTGCGACAAGCAGGATGCTGCGAAGATGACGGCGCTGGGCGTCGTCATCGACAGATATGAATGCAAGATCGATGGGGTGGCCGACCCCGCCGCCCTGTTCGCGGCCCTCAATCTCGGCGAACCGGGCTCGAAGATGGTACGCGAGTAGCTGGCCGCGCGCGGCGCGGACCGGTCGGAATTGACATCCCCCGGACGTTCGATCAGGCGGCAGCGACGGCCGCTGTCCCCTCCGTGACCGGTCCGCCGCGTGCCGTCATGGCGCCCTGTCCCAGCCCGTTGTCAAACTAGTTTGACTAGACTAGTTTCTGTCGCGAAATTGAAGTTAGCATGAGAAAATAGGGGTTTGTGTGCATTATTTCTCTGCATTTTTGGTTGACTGGACGTGTGCGATATGACACACGGACAACATGAAAGAAGCAAGATACGAATCGCCGTCCGATGTCGAGCGCTGGCTCCAGAGTGAAGCGGCGGGTCTTTGGCCGGCGGTTGTCGGTTCGCTGAGCTTTCGTCGCAGCCCGTGTGTGCGCGAGAACTGCGCGGCCTGTATGTCGGGCGAGCAACATCCGAGCTACGTCCTGTACGGGCGATTGAAGGGGCGCCGAGTTGCCGTTTACGTTCCCGAAGACCTTGTGCCCGAGGTGCGCCGCAGTCTGGAGAATGGACGCGCCTTGCAGGACCTGCTGCAGCAAGCTGCGCCGCGCTATGTCAAGGCATTGAAGCGAGAGCGGGCGAAGGCAACGAAGAGCAAGAAGAGCTGAGCAGTGTCGAGAGCGGTGACGCGACAGATCAGCTTTGCCGATTTCGAATTGATGCGGCAGGGCATGCGTCTGGAGCCGCTGCTGCAGGCTATTGCCGACTTCCTTGACGACCAGAAGGAGATGATCGAGCGGGTCCGGCGCGATCTGGTGCGAGGTCTGAAGAAGCCGGGGAGCGGCCGCCGTGGGTTGACGCCGCAACAGGTCCTGCGCGCGCTGGTTCTCATGCGCGTCAAGAACTGGGACTATCGCGAACTGCGCGAACGGATCGCCGACGGATTGATGCTGCGTCAGTTTGCTGACTTCTACTGTGATCCGGTACCCAAGCACGATGCGTTCAACCGCAGCTTCAATCGGCTGATGCCGGAGACGCTCAAAGTCGTCAATGACCTGGTGGTTCAAGCTGCGGTCGATCTTGGCTTGGAGGACGGCACGAAGCTGCGTGTCGACACCACGGTCGTCCAAACTGACATTCATCATCCGACCGACAACACGTTATTGTGGGATGTGGTGCGCGTCGTCACACGCCTGGTCGGACGCCTCGGCAAGGCGCTGGAACTGCGACGTATCAAGGGTTTTCGCGATCGCACGCGTTCGGCACGGCGTCGGATGCACGAGATCCAGCGAATGACGACAAGGCAGCGCCACGCGGCGCAGACTGGGACATATCGCGAGCTCATCGGCATTGCCGAGGAGGTTGTGGAAAGAGCACGAATGGTGCTCGAGAAGACCAGCCAGGCGCGCGGCAAGGATCTGCTTGCCGACATGGCCATCGAGGAAACCCGCAAGGACATCGAGCACTATTGTGGTCTGGGAAGCCATGTGATCGATCAGGCGCACCGCCGCGTGCTCAATGGAGAGCAAGTGCCCAACGCCGAGAAGATCTATTCCATCTTCGAACCCGATACCGACCTGATCAAGCGCGGCAAGGTACGAACACCCATCGAGTTCGGCCACAAGGTGTTCCTCGCCGAAAGCGCGCAAGGCTTGATCACGCAATACGCGGTGCTGAAGGGAAACCCATCCGACGAAATCCATGTGGCTCCTTCCCTTCAGCGCCACAGGCAAGCCTTTGGTCGGGTCCCGGAATTGTATGGCTCGGATCGCGGTTTCTTCAGTGAACGAAACGTGGCATCGTGCGCGCGAGACGGCGTCACAGTGGTGTGCATTCCGCAGCGCGGCGGCAAGAAGACGCCGGAACGCGAAGCATATGAAAAGAGTGCGGACTTCAAGGCAGGCCAGCGCTTTCGGGCCGGCATCGAGGGGCGCATCTCGGTCCTGTTCCGAGGTCGCGGCATGAAACGCTGCCTTGCCGAGGGCCACGAACGCTTCGAATTGTGGGTCGCTGCGGCAGTGCTTGCCAACAACCTTATGAACGTTGCCGCGTTGCTGACGAGGCGACCGTCTCGCAGACGGAAAGCAATTTGACAACATAGCATCAGCCGTCGCCACGCGGCGGATCAAAAGCCGCCGCGCCTCAGCGTATCTCCTGCTGCAAAATCCGCCGCTCCGTCCCAAATTCGTGGCAAAATGACCTGCACAGAGCGCGTAAATGCCCACGCTGTCCGGTAAACTTGTGCCCAGTTTATCGGGATAATTGAAGGAGCCCGCACAAATCCAGGCGTTTCGCGACAGAAACTAGACTAGAATGCAGCGCGGGTGCGATAATTGGAAGGTATGGCGATTGAACCACGGAGTGGTTCCAGACGACCCACACGGGCGACTCCCCTGCGATTGAGCCAATGCAGCGAGGCACGACATGGGTTGGGTCAGAACGGTCTCGGCCGATGCAAGCAATAAGATAAGGCTCCTGATGCGCGCGGCCGGCCTGCCGCTCGAAGGGATGCGATGGCGGATCGTCGGATATTCCCAATATTATTCAGGCTTTGAGTTTCATTGCGATCAGTACGAGCGGCTGCTGACGATGGCCGAAAACAATCCCAAGTTCGGTCGGAACAATGTCAGCCTGCCCGGCTCTGATCCGTGGCGTGATGCAAAGATCGAAAGCTTCGGCTACAGCCAGATCGGCGTGTACAATTATCT
>DATBVX010000290.1:0-2284 GCA_036515135.1 Steroidobacteraceae bacterium | reverse complement strand
CCGGACTCGGACAAGCAGAAGATCGCGCACGGCAACGCCGAGCGCATCTTTCACATCAGGGGGGTTGCGGCCTGAGAGCCGGTCGAATCAGCTGTTGCCGGCCACCGAAGTTCGCGATTCGACGCGATTGTCTGGACCCCGTCCGCGGCGTGCCGCCAGTTCCTTGACCTTGGTTTCGTAGGCGCGCGCGAATTCCTCAATGAATACATGGGGTAGCTCGTCCTTCGGCATCTGCGCGAGGTTTTGATAGAGCTCGGCGTACAGGTCCCAGTACTTCATCTTGTTGGCCGCGCCCAACAGTCCGCCGCGCTTCAGCCCGCGATCGAAACGCTCGCGCAGATCGGCGGGATCGAGACGACGTATGAAATCGACGAACGCGGCCTGCATGGCGCCCGCGACGGCCTGGTGATGCAGACGCGTATCGCGAAAGCTCTCGCGCACGGCCTCGACCGGGCCGAGATAGCGGTTTCCGTATTGCTCGAATAGCTTGCGCAACGCTTCCTCGACGCCGGCAGAGAACTTGAGCGGGTTGTTTTCCGACGGCTGGATCGTATCCTGCGAAATGCGGTAGCGCTTCTTGAGCTCGGTACGCTCCTGTGTCAGCTCGATCAACCCCATCGAAACTTCGCGCAGGATCTGGCCCGCGATCTGCACTGCTTGCGGCTGTATGGCGACCGGAATGCTGGCCGGATCGATGCCTGCGCCACGACAAAGCTCATGGAGCCCATTCAGCGCGTCGGCGGCGGCAGTCTCCGTGCCGGGTGCAGATTCGGTAGCGCGGGCAGGCGGTTCGGCCGGCTCCGATTTCGCCGAATTGCGATAAGGCTCGACGCGGCGCCGCGTGGAAAGATTCCAAGGAACGTCCGCCTTGGCGGTCGATGGCTTCTTTTCTCGCGCCGGGGCCCGAGGCCGCGGTTCGGGCGGGGTCTGTCGACGGCTGATGCCAGGCAGCTCCACGGCCTGCCCATAGGCATTCACCGGGGCCATACGCCGTCCGGAGCTGCTTTCGGTTGACAGCAGAGAATCGAGGTCGAGGGATGCGCCGAGATCATTCTCGACGGGGCGGCTCCTCTCGGCGGGCAGCTTGCCGGCGAGGTCGAGGTCGACGGTGATTTCATAGTCGCCCAGCCGCAGTCGGTCGCCGTCCTTGAGCGCATACGATCCGCTGTCTGCGAGCGGCGCATTTGAGTCATTCAGGTAGGTGCCGTTGGAGCTCGTATCGATGAGCCAGTACTGGCCATTGCGGTACTCGACACGCGCGTGATGTCCGGACACATAACGATCCGCGTCCGGCAACACCCAGTCGTTGTCGCCGGAACGGCCAATGGACCCGCCGTGGACGCCAAAGACCTTGGTCCCGTCCTCGCCGAGTAGTTGCGCGTGAATGCTTACGACCCTGAGCCGCAGCGCCATGATCTTCCCTCGCCAATCGTCCGAAGCACCCGGTGTCGGCCGGCTCGCGCCGGCTCCGCTCTACTGGACATCAGCTTCATGGCGCCCTGCCGTCGCTCTTGCCCGTGGGCGGACGCACGTTGGCCAGTGTCCGTATAATGACCCGCACACTATCAGCGCCCATTTCCACCCCGATGGCTGCCAGTCACATTTTCAAGGTTATGTTCGTGAACCAGGGCAAGGTCTACGAGGTTTATGCGCGCAAGGTCAGTCACGGCAGCCTTTTCGGCTTCATCGAGGTCGAAGAGCTGGTGTTTGGCGAGCGCTCCAGCGTGGTAGTGGATCCCGGCGAGGAACGCATCAAGAGCGAGTTCGCCGGCGTTAAACGCACCTACCTTCCGCTGCATTCGATCGTGCGAATCGACGAGGTGAGGAAACAGGGGGTCAGCAAGATCTCCGTGATCGAGGGCGCGAATGTCGCGCAGTTTCCCGGCCCCGTGTATGGGCCACCCGGAGATTCGGGCAAGCGCAGCTGATAATTCGATCTCACTGGCGACGCGACATAACCCGTTCGCAATGCTGTCACTGCCAGGCTCGCCGGCGCTTTCTCCGTTCCGTCTCGACAAGCTCCTGGGCGCGCTTCGCGCGCGCGAGCCCACGATCGCATCGGTTGCGGCGCGCTGGATGCACCTGGCCGACCTGGCTCGTGAGCTCACCGCAGACGAACGTCGCGTTCTCGGCAGGCTGCTGACTTACGGTCCGCGGCTCAAGGCCGGCGAGGATGAAGGCGAACTGATCCTGGTGGTCCCACGGCCGTCAGACCACACACGTGCGCGATGACGGAAGGACCGCTGTGGGATGTGAATGACGCGGCCCTGCTATTCGCTCATCA
>DATBVX010000289.1:0-2212 GCA_036515135.1 Steroidobacteraceae bacterium | reverse complement strand
CGTTGGGAAGCCACTCAGCGCATGCTGCTGTGGGAGGGTGGCACGCTCCTGGTTCTGCTCGCGGGTATATCGTTCGCGTTGGTGCGGTTGTACCTGCGCGATCAACGGCGCACCAATTCGCTGCGCGCATTCTTTGCTTCGGTCACGCATGAGCTGCGTACGCCGCTCACGAGCATACGCCTTCAGGCGGAATCGCTGGCCGACGCCGGCAACAGCAGCCCGTTGGTCGAGCGTCTGCTTGAGGACACCAGCCGCCTCGAAGCGCAGGTTGAAAAGACACTCGAGTTGGCCAGGCTCGAGGGCGGCGGACGGCTCGATCTGCAACCCCTGCCGATCCATGCCTGGCTGCAACACCAGGTCCAGTCGCAAGCCGCGGGACGAACAGTGGCGATCGAGCTGTGGCCCGCTGATGCGCTTCCGGACGCGCTGGTGCTCGCGGATCGCAGCGCGCTCGAGATCATCCTTCGCAACTTGATCGAGAACACGATACGGCACTCGAAATTGCTGCCGGCGAAGGTGCGCATCACCGCCCGCGAATACGACACAGCTCTGGTGGTGTCGTTCGTCGATAGAGGCGAGGGATACGGCGGCGACCCGGCGCAACTCGGCGCGTTGTTCATGCGTGGCGAGCGTTCGCGTGGCGCGGGAGTCGGCCTGTACCTGATTCGCGTCCTGATGCAGCGCATGGGTGGGGACGCCAAGTTCAGCTCGCGACCGGGCTCGGGATTCGAGACGCACCTGCACTTCCAACGCGCCGAAGAAACCGCGTGAACGCCGCCGCGCGCATCCTGGTGGTCGAGGACGAGACGAATGTCGGCCGCACGTTGACCGAACGTCTGACAGCGGAGGGCTTTCGCGTGACATGGGCCAAGACTGCCGCCGAGGCGCAAGCCGCCGATGCGCAGGAACCCCCGGCGCTGGCGTTGCTCGACGTCGGGCTACCCGATGGGTCGGGCTTCGACCTGGCAGCGATGCTCAGACGCCATCATCCACAGACCGCCATCGTGTTCGTCACCGCATTCGGTACGCCCGAGGATCGTGTTCGAGGCCTCGAGCTGGGTGCCGAGGATTACATTGTCAAGCCGTTTCATTTCAAGGAGCTGTTGCTGCGCATCCAGAATGCGCTCCGCCGCGCGACGCTCCTGTCGCAGACCGAATCGCGATTCGAACGGCCGCTGCGCGTCGGCCGAGCCCGCATCGACCTCAAGCGCATGGAAGTGCAGACCGACGAACGCACGGTGACGCTCACTCACAAGGAATGCGCCGTGCTGACGCTGCTGCTGGAGAAGCAGGGCGCGGTACTCGCGCGCGACGAGATTCTCGATCGTGCCTGGGCACCGGATGAGTTTCCAACGCCGCGCACGGTCGACAATTTCATCGTGCGGCTCAGGCGATTGATCGAACCCGATCCCGCTGAGCCGCAGGTGATCCGGAGTGTCCGCGGTGTCGGTTACCAGCTTGATGCGCACGCGGTCCGGGACGCAGACGTATGAGCAACCTGTTGCAGGCTGCGCTCGCGCGCGAGAACGACCGGCGCCCACCCGTGTGGCTCATGCGCCAGGCGGGCCGCTATCACAGTCACTACCGCGACCTGCGCACGCGGCATTCATTCGTCGATGTCTGCAAGAACCCCGGGCTGGCGACCGAGGCGACACTCGGACCGATCGCCGCGTTCGATTTCGACGCCGCGATCCTGTTCTCTGACCTGCTCTTTCCGCTCGAGGCATTGGGGATTCCGCTCGACTACGAGCCGGGCCCGACCCTCGGGTGGCGCGTGCGGGAAATCGCCGATGTCGACCGCTTGCACGTCAGCGAGTCGAGCCTGGCGGGTCTCGACTTCCAGGGGCAGGCACTGCGCCATATCCGCGAGCGACTGCCGACTTCAAAGGGCCTGCTGGGCTTCGTCGGGGGTCCGTTGACGCTGTTCTTCTACGCCGCCGCTGGATCTCACCAGGGACAGCTTGGCGAAGCGCACGCCGGGCTCACGGATGGTCGGTACGCCGGCTTCTGCAAGAAGCTGATCCCATTGCTGGCCCAGAACATGGCTTCGCAATGGCGAGCCGGTCCGTGTTGTCTCGCCATTCTCGATACGTGCGCGGGCGAACTCGATCCAGTTGGCTTCGGCCATTGGGTCGTCCCGCAGCTCGAGGCGCTGCTCGCCGAGTTCCGACGGCTCTGCCCCGACGGACGGGTGTTGTACTACTCGAAAGGT
>DATBVX010000288.1:0-4470 GCA_036515135.1 Steroidobacteraceae bacterium | reverse complement strand
TCGACGCTCGGTCTTGCCTACGCCGCAGCGCACCCCGAGGCGTGCCGTGCGCTGATCCTGCGCGGCATATGGCTGTGCCGTCCGATTGATCTGCAATGGTGGTTCGATGGAATCCGACTGGTAAATCCCGAGTACTGGCAGGCATTCGTGGCGCACATCCCGCCCGCCGAACGCCATGACCTCCTGGACGCATACTTGCGGCGACTTCTCGATCCCGATCCGGCCGTCCATATGCCCGCGGCAATCGCGTGGGAGAAATATGAGACGAGCTGCGAACGGTTGATGCCTCCCGACCAGAATGTTTCGTTGCCAGCTGCAAATCCCCTGGCGATGCCGCGAATCGAGGCCTATTACATGCGACACGCCTCATTTCTGCGCGAGAACGAGCTGATCGATGCCGTGCCACGCTTTCGGCACGTGCCGGGTGTGATCGTTCATGGCCGCTACGACATGTTGTGCCCCGTCGAAGCGGCCGTCGCGCTTGCCGCGGCATGGCCTGAAGCGCAGCTCACGATCGTTCCCGATGCAGGTCATTCCGCGCTGGAACCCGGCACGCGGCGGCAGTTGGTCGCGGCGACCGATCGCTTCCGCGATCTTGTCGACTAGGCCTCGAAGCTCCGGGCAACCCGGCACGTGGTGAGCGGGCGGCGTCTGCGCTATGTTTCATCGGTCGGTAAGTCGCATCGCGACGGGCTGCCGCGGAGTCAACCACACAGTGCGGTCAATGCACGGCAGGAGAGGCAGATGATTCGGGTCATCGGAATCGACCATCTCGCCATCAGGGTCAGTGATTATGAGAAGTCAAAAGGCTTCTACGGTCGCCTGTTCAAGTTTCTTGGATTCGAACTGTCTGACGAGTATGACGACGCCATCGGATGGACGAATGGAAAGACGCGCTTCTGGATCGGACCGGCCGACGCCCAAGGTCGCAAGCACAAGCATCGCGCCGGCAACATCGGCTTTCATCACTATGCATTACAGCTTCGCAGCCGCAAGGACGTGGATGCGCTGCAAACGTTTCTCCAGGGCATCGGCGCGACCATAGTGGATCCGGCGGATGAGTACTACGACGACTACTATGCAGTGTTCTTTCTCGACCCGGATGGGCTGAAACTCGAAGGAATGAAATATGGCGAACGCCATGAGCGCGCCGCTCGCAAGCGAGCACAAAAAGCGGCGAAAGCACGCAAGCCGCGCGGGCGCTCATGACGGCGCAGGTGGATTGGTTGAGGACGCGCAGCGCATTCCGCTAACGGCAGCTACCTTATCGGAAATCTCCGTATGATGGCGCGGGGCGACAACCGCATTGAGCGAGTAAGTGGGCGCATTTTCTGGCGTTTCTCATTTCGGCCGGGCCGAGTTACCCCTACCCCCAGAAAGTATCGGCTGAAGGTGGATGTGGGCAGACGTCGGTGGATACTCGTGATGCTCTAAACCGAGGAAATTTCTGCCGTTCCTCTGAATTTGTGGACGTCAGTGGACGCGTATGAACGTCGGTGGAACTGGTGAGGGGCACAACCGAATTGCGCGTGCAAGCATGCGAAATCGCTACGGAATCTCGATTCGGTCGATACAAGTTGCCCTCAAAGTTACCCGCTCGCACGACCGGCTGTTGATGGATGGTTGTGGCCGTTCGTGGACTGGGCTCAAATCATCAATGAGCTGCCCTGCGCCCCGTGAAGTCCGAACGTGCGGTTGATGCGTCGCTGGCCTCTTGCTCGGTCTCACGGCTTGCCTGCTTCAACCCGCAGGAACCGGTTTGAGACGTACGGTTCGAATCCTTTGCCGTTCGCGTCGAGCTCGAGCATCTCGTGATACTCGTTCGGCGGCTTGAACGTGTACGTGTACCGTGCGCGCCAGCCAGGGGGAATGTTTTCAAGATGCTCGGCGACGAGTACCAGTCGCTCATTCGAGCTCGCTGCACATGGATGAGTGCCTGAAGGACAAGGCAGAGGCTCGCAGCTTTCTCGACGGAGATCTGGAGCGCGTGTTCGCGGCGCGCGGGATCGCCCTTGGCGAAGTCGCAAGCCAAGCCGCCATGGTCAACGCGTAACCCCGAAGCCCGAGTCCCGAGTCCCGTAATTTTTCGAACAAGGAGCTTCTATTCCTACTCACTGACTCGACTGGTACCCTGAAACTCCAAGCGGGCGGGGAGGCATTCCATGGGAGACGATCTTGCCGCAGCCAACGTCAATCGCTCGTATTCGCTCGCCGCGACGAGCATCGCGATCTTCACGTTCATGCTGTTCTTTCTGTATCCGAGGTTCGCGAGCGGCGAGATCAACGCCTTGCTGTTTCAGGCAACGTTGGTCGTGATGGGTGTGGCGACGTTCTTGTGCCGTGCCCGGTTTCCCCGCCTCGGCACCGGCGGTCATCGCGGTGGACGTCGCGCGGCCGCGCTCCAAGTCGATGCCCCTGTTCTACGCACCCGGAGAAGATGTACTGACGCTGGAGCCCGCGGGTGGATATCGCTTCGCTTCCGGCAGGTCGCTCGCTACCGCGCAGGTATCCGGCGTGGTGGCGCTGCTCCTTTTGCGCGATCGGCAGCTGCGCAGTGATCGGGTGCGACAACTGCTCACCGCCGCGAGGCAGCGCATGTCCACAGCGCTTGGCGCGCTGTATTCCATCAACGCGTGCGCTGCACTCGCGGAGATGCTTGCCGAGGGCCGCTGCCCGGAGCCGCGACTCATGCAAGCCGATGACCGGGCAGCTAGCCGATTGGAAGCAGGTGAACGGTTGGCGCACCCGGAGTAGGAGTCCTGCAATCCACGCCGGTCATCCACGTCGCACGGCGCTGGCGATGCGTCGTGGGCCGATGCTTTCACGCTCGCGGCCGGAGTACAGCCTGCTCAGGATCGCGCGAAGGCTCTGGATTCGATTGCTGAGAATCAACAGCTCGAGAGCGCCGCCGCGCGTCCCTGGCGCTGGCCCCAGGTTCTCGAGCATGGCACGGTGGCCAGCGCCTGCGAGTGACACCACGCGGAGGACGCCTTCGTACCACCGAGACAGCTGACCCTTCGAGGGCGTCGCGTGCTCCATCAGCACCGTGCCCTGCTTGATGCACAGCTCCAGCCCCCGCGCGATGGTACGCCGGTCGTTGCGCCGATCGATCGCCATCTGCAGATCCGCAATGCGCACTCCGGCAGCGCGCCACAGCCGATACGGCGCCAGAGCCAGGTTCCAGCAGAGCACGATGACGATCCACAGCACACTTATCGCCGCGCCCGTGGCGAACGGCACGACATTGTCCCGGGCATAATCGGCGCCGCCCATGTAGAGGACGAGCGTCGTCGCGAAGCCCGGCCCGAGTACTTCCATAACGCTGCGCCAGCCGCCGCCGAAGTGGCGGCGCGTCGCTCGCCACGCGTTCAGCAGGCACGCGCGATTCCACGCTCGATACGCGCGCCAGCTCATCGCGGCATCCCCGTGGAGTGGTTGCGCGACCACGTTACATTGACCCGATCACGTTAATGAACACGCCCTGGTGGTTGAAGCTCAGGTCCGTCAGGTCTTCCGAGAAATCCGTGAAGTTGTAACCGACGCCCGCCTTGATGTGCTCACCCAGGTAGCGATAGATGCCGACGAGTGCGCCGGCGCGCTGCTCATTGAGATCGGGCAGGTCGAGCATTCGGCCCTCAGCCAGTCCTTCCCAGTACTGTCCGAGCCGCCAGTCGACGCGTACCACGACGAGTTGTGCGCTGTTGTCGAAGAACTGCGGAGCTTCGCGTTCGAGGCTCAGCAAGCCAACGCGGTACGCGTACTTCGCACCGATGGTCCAGTTTTCGGTGATGTCGTACGTAACATCCACCGAGCCAATGTGGCTCTTCTGGAGGAATTGCGCCGCCTCGCCCTGCGGCGTCACCTGGTCCGTCGTGGGCACGTTGTAGAAGAAGGTGTACTTGGCGAGCGCGTTGAAGCGGTCGTGCAGCACCGGGCGGTATGCGTAGCCGATCACGGCCTCGGTGTACCCGCCGCCGTAGAACTGCCCTTGCGAGCTGTCACTGAAGGAGTGGTCGAGTTTCCCGACCAGGCGCCAGTCGGGCGTCATCTGCCACTTGAAGTTGTTCCTGAACAGCCACGTCTCACGGTCCACCGTCGTGGCATCGAGCTGCTCGGTGTCGTCGAAGCGGTATTCGATCGCGCTCGAGATCTGCACCGTGTCGAGGGCGAAGGCAATGCGAATGCCGCCAGCCTGGCGCTCCGTTTCCGCTCCGGTCAGGCTGTCCTTCAGGGTGCCGAGCTCCATGTTCGCGCCGATGTTCCAGCGATCGTGCGCGGTCAGGGTCACACCCGTCGCATGGGTGAGGCCCGACATCAGGTCGCTGTCCTGGTAGCGCTCTTCCACATAGACGCTGCCGCTGTCCGAGAGCCGGCGCTTCACGCCCGAGATCAGGTTGCCCCGGCGGACCAGCAAGCCGTCGTCCGCGCGCTCGTTCTCGAGCGCATAGTTGAGATAGAGATTCGTGCGAT